>JAVCDJ010000269.1 GCA_030765845.1 Candidatus Stygibacter australis | reverse complement strand
ATACTTGAGATGAAAACAATAGAGAATAGAATTATCAAAGAATCCTCATTTCATTTGTAGTACCCAAATTTAAAACCGGTTTGTTGTTTTTCAATGACTTAGCGGTTGTTTCTCGAAAGATGGGTTAAGTTTGTTTATGCATGTTATGGAAGATTCGATTATACGGAATCTTTTTTTTGAAGATGTCCTGCTGTATGTAGAATGTGAATATAATGAGAAGAAAATGAAAATCAGCTCCCGCTTCTGGAAGGATTATAACGTACTTAAAGACTACAAAGGAGAGGAAGAAAATATACGCAGATCAAATAGTGAAGTCTCTATTGAACAGAAAGCTATGAACAATCTAAATACAGCGATAAGAAGGTTTAGAGATGAATTGGAAGATATTTTTGAGTTTTTAAGGGTTCTAAAGGAAGATCTGCTTTATTGGCATACTTTACCCCGCTATACGATTAGAAGGTTAGCAAAAGTAGATCTAATTCCAGGATGTGGAGAAAATGAAATTAAAGAATTCAAAAATGAAGTAAATGGGATCAAAGGCAGAATAGGAGGAGATTATTTGGAAAAAATAAAGCAGAAATTTATTGATATGGAAGATGAAATTGTAATTGCTATAGAAAATATACGCAGGTAATGATGGAAAGATGAATGGATAATAACAAACAGACAATAATCTTCAATTCAAGCTCTCATAACTTAGATAAACTTGCAAAGGAATATTATGGGATATTCACTTTTTTGGATTGGTTAAGTAATACAAAGAATCCAATAATACAATTTGAAGAATTTATCTCCATAAAGAAAACAGAATGTCCAGATTTTATTATCGAAACAGAAAAAGAGAAAATTGGGGTTGAATTTGTACTAATAACAACTCCAAACTCAATGAAAGCTGATAAAGAGCTACAAAAGGATGATACAGATTACCTTCAATATGATCCTTCAATTTACAATGAGAAGAAAAAGGCTAAACCTTCATTTATTACTAGAAGTAAGAACGATGAGATTGTTTCATATCCAATATATGGAGATCAAAGGGAGTATGGATGGGCTAAGGTTGCATTTAATCGATTATCAGAGAAATGTAGTAAATTAGATAATTACAAATCTACCAATCCAGATATAAAAACATTTATTCTATTGTTAGCAGATAATTTAGCCCTTCATAAAACAAGGGACAAAAATAAAGCTAATGAATATTTTAAAAAACAAATCTATGATAATATTGAAGATATTATTGATAAATATGATTATGTCGTTTTGATAAACAATTTTGAAAATGAAGGTCTTTATGTAATCGAGCCTAAAAGTCTGCAATCAACCAAAAATTGAATGAGATATAATTGAAATTAATGTTAAAAGGTTGCTACTTTTCACAATTATTTCCTTCAATTCGTTTATTTTAAGTATCATCAGAGCTGGAAGCTATGGATACGCATAATCCAAATCAGGGATGATTTGGCTACATAAAGTTCAGTACAGGGATTGAGGGAGCGATCCGCCTTCATCTGATTACGGCGCGACAAGAGGGGCGAAGATTTGAGGGTGTGAAGGGATGAGAGCAATTGAAAATGTAAAATTGAAAATTAAGTGTGTAATGTAATCAGGACTGGGGAATAAACGAAGGGGTGAAAGGGCGAGACACATGAAAACTCGAAAACAGGACTACATGAAAACTCGAAAATGAGAAGAGGTGAGGGGGTGTAATTTGAGAATAGTACAGAGTGTTAAAATAATTATTGTTAAATGATGAGGGAAAGAATTATTTTATTGACAGTAAATACATCTAGAGATATCTATGTAATTGAGTAGGTAAATCCTGGTAAACCGTGATGTCGCAAGATGTCATAAGCATATTTTGAATATGCCGGCGCCAGGGACTGCTCATTTTTTTTGGAGTATCTATGCAAGTATATTTTGATGAAAGTGGTGATTTAGGCTGGACATTTAATAAGCCATACGGGGATGGAGGATCAAGTAGATATCTTACTATAGCTTTTTTGTTTATTGATGAATCCTTGAAGTCAATTCCCAAACGAATAATTAAAGATTTATACAGAAAGCGTAAACAATCTTCAGCAATTGAACTGAAGGGTTGTAAATTGAAAGAAGAAGAAAAAGAAGAAGAAGAATTTATTAATAAGACAAAGAGAATGTTAAAGAAATACAGATCAATCAAGCTTGCAGCTATTACAGTGAAAAAGGAAAATGTTGCAGCTCATATCAGAGAGGATAAGAATCTTATATATAACTTTATGACAAAATTGGTTATACCGGAATATGTGAAAGGATATCAGAAAGTAGATTTGTTTCCAGATCCCAGATCAATAAAAGTACAAAGTACAAATAGTTTAAAAGATTATTTACAGATCCATTTATGGTTTGAATTAAAGGTAAGCACAAAGTTATATAAACACACAATAACCTCAGATAATAATTTGAATATTCAATTTGCTGATGTGTTAGCTAACATAATATGGGAATCTTATGAGTTAAACAAAACAATGAATAAAAATAATTTATTAGATATGATAGATAATAGAGAATTATTCTTCAAAAATTTTTATGAATTATAAGAAAGAAGTAGTTGGAGTTTAAATGAAGATTTGAAGAGGAGAAGGGGTGAAGGGGGGAGAATAATTGAATCAGCCATAGGCTGACAAGAATATAGGGGTATGTATATGGGGATAAGTGAAAAGTGAAAAGTAGGGATTTGTATTATTTTTAAGAAGTTAAATATAGGGGTATGTATATCTCAAAAAGGGCAAAAATGTAATGTTTTGTTGTAATTAACATTATTGCAGGGATTTATGACATTACATTTACATTACATTTCCTTACATTTGCTGAATAATTGAATCAGCCATAGGCTGACAAGAATGTAAAATTAAATGCAATGTAATCAGAGCTGAGGGAGGAATTATGCTGTTTGTAGCTTAATCATCTTGATTAAGTTCTTATTTTTAGGGAGATACAATTTTAGATTATTGACTTATTTGGTTGTTTATGAAAATTAGACTTTAATAGAAAATGATGAGGTAGATATGAAATTTGTAATAAGCAAAAGAGCTTACGAAGAAACAGCCAGAAAAGTATCGCCGGAATTTATGGAATAGCAATGAGCAACACAAAGATATCCATACGTTTTTTTGACGACCGCGAAGTGCGTGCCTTATGGGATGAAAAGAATGCGAAATGGTGGTTTTCGGTTTTGGATATAGTAGCAGTTCTTACCGACCAAGACAACTACACCAAAACCCGCAACTATTGGAAATACCTTAAAGCCAGGTTAAAGAAAAAGAACAGTCAGTTGGTTAGTGCCACTACCCAACTGAAATTAACAGCAGCAGACGGCAAACAATATAAATCCGATATGCTTGATTACAACGGCATTATTGCCTTAGGCAAAACATTTCCCGGAACAAAAGCCAACCGCTTTATCGAGTGGTTTAGTTTTAGTGATGAAAGCATCGACGGAAAAAGCAAAACAAAAGCTTATGCCCTCTTTGAAAGTTCTTTTATCAACAGCATAGAGGAAGGCACCGTCAAAGGATTGCAGCAAATACACGGTTATTTGTTTGGTGGTTTATACGATTTTGCAGGACAAATAAGGCAAAAAGACATTTCAAAAGGAGGATTTCAATTTGCGGCTTCACACTTTCTTGGCAACACGCTTAAACAAATAGAAGCCATGTCGGAAACAACTTTTGACGAAATAGTTAAGAAATATGTAGAAATGAACATTGCTCATCCATTTATGGAGGGCAACGGCAGAAGCACCCGAATCTGGCTTGATTTGATATTGAAAAAACGTTTGAAAAAATGCGTTGATTGGAGTAAAATAAGCAAAACCGATTATATGAATGCAATGGTAAAAAGCTCGGTAAACAGCAGCTTCATAAAAAAACTGATAAAAGAAGCTTTGACCACCAAAATAAACAGCAGGGAAGTGTTTATGAAAGGTATTGATTATTCATATTATTACGAGGAAGAAGAGTATTAATGAACGAAGAACAAACTAAATATGATTATATAGAACCAGCACTTAGAGAAGCTGGATGGTGATCAATAACAAAGATTAAAGATATACCACAAAACGAAAGACCTCGGGAAAAGCTTCTGGAAAAAGGGGCAAAATACTTAAGTGATGAGGATCTGGCAGTTACTGAAAGGCTGAAAGCAGCCGGAAAAATATTAGGGATTCAGGTACTGGATCATTTGATATTTAACCAGAAAGGGGTGTTCAGTATCTTTGGAGATAAATGAAGATTTGAAGGAGTGAAGGCGCGAAAGGGCGAAAGTGTGAAGGGACGAGAAATGTAAAATTAAGGAGTTAGATTATGAAAGCTTTTCTGATAGTTTTAATAGAAATTATTATTTTAGGATTTGTATATGTGTATACCGGAAATTCTTTACCAGATGACTTTTTTCATGAAACATCTTCACTTTATTTTTTCAGTGCTCTGCTTCAATCAAATGCTGCAATATTCGCTATCGTGGGTGTTTTCATTGTTTTTAGATTACAAAGCCTGCAATCATCTCTTGATATGTTAAAGAACACTCTAATGCAAAATAGGGGTAAAACAATAACCCTCTGTTCTGTTATCGAGTTTGACAAATTAAATATTAAAGAGAAAGAAAAAAAAATAAACTTTGTTGATGAGGTTACAACAATAGATTTCCTATTACAAACTTGGGTAGAAAAAGAAAAAAAAATAAACATGATAAAAAATAGCATTGGATTTCCTACAGGGGCTATAATAGTAGTATTGATATTTAATATATTTGGCCTGGTTTTCTCAAATTTCATCCATGATAAAAGCGTTTATTTAGAATTATCAATTCAATCAGCATTTATTATTATTCAAATTTACATCTTTCTTCTTTTAGTAAAATCAATTAATCTTTTATTAGACAATAGAATTTAATGAGGGGGTGAGGGAACGAGGGAGCGAGGGGGTGAAGAGGTGAAAGGGTGAAGATGAGAATAATTGAAAATTGAAAATGGTAAATTGAAAATTAAATTAGCATGAAATTCTGTACCAGTTTTCACTGCCAAAACTGTACCAATTTAAAATGCCATTGACACTACATGAAAACACGAAAATATGAAGATGAGAAGGGGGGAATAATGTAAAATGTAAAATGGTAAATTGAAAATTAAATGTGTTAAAGATAATACAAACCTAGGGGAAGAATGAGGGAACGAGATAGCGAGGGAGCGAGAGGATGAGGGTTAGAAAATTAGAGAGTATGAAAAAAACTTGGCTGGTATTCCATATAATTTGTTAGTTTTGTTAGTTTTGTCTTGATGAGTCGTAAGCTTGCGAAGGCTATTCGTTGCTTAATAATCTTATATTACATTTCTCTGTGCTCTCTGCCTGCCGTGTCGTAGCTTTATGCGTAGGATGGTGGTGTAAATTGATCAGGAAAAGAGAACAAAAATACAAAATAGGAGGCGGAAGTTGACAGGCAATAATTAGGTTGACAATAAACGGTTATGTTTGTTTTTTGTCTTTTACTTGAAATAAAAGGAGGTGATTTTTAGTGCCTAAGGTATTAGCCAAAGATAATGAGCCTTTCCAGGTGACATTACGACGGTTCAAAAAGTCTTGCGAGAAAGCAGCTTTGCTGAGTGATATCAAGAAGAACCAATACTTTGAAAAACCCACGATAGAGCGACGCAGAAAGCTTAATGCAGCGAAACGTAAAGCAGTTAAGCAGCAGCGCAAGATGGCTCGTTACGGAAAAGCCTTTTAGTTAATAATTTAAAGGGGCGGAAAATGATTGAAGAGCGGTTGAATAACGAGATCAAAGATGCCATGCGCAGTCGAGATAAAAATCGGCTGAAAGTATTGCGCACTTTGAAAAGTGCTTTGAAGCAGGTTCAGATTGACACTCGGAAGGAATTAACTGAAGATGATGTTATCGGAATTTTAAAGGGTGAGCAAAAGAAACGTCGTCAGGCAATGGAACTTTTCATTACTGGAGGACGTCAGGAACTGGTCGATAACGAGCAGTTTGAGATTGATATTATTGATGAATATTTGCCCAGACCTTTGAGTGAAGAAGAATTGACCGCAGCAGTCGCGAAAGCAGTGGAAGTCTTATCCCCTGAAGGTATTAAAGACATGGGAATGGTGATGAAACATCTTAAGGAAGAATTGGGAAACAGGGCGGACGGAAAGCAGCTTTCGATTTTAGTACGGCAGACATTGAACCGTAAATAGCGGATTCAATATATGAAGATATAAGCATAAACAGGGGTAACCACCTCTGTTTATGTTTTTAATTGCCAGCAAGAGGACAAGCCTGAAAATCAAGGGGTAATTATGACCAGTTTAGATTTAATATTTGGCATTATATTGTTAATTTTTACGATCTGGGGAATGTTTAAAGGACTATTATGGACTTTGGTCAGAATATTATCCTTAGCTGGTGTGATTCTGATTATCTCAACTTTTGGTGAAGATTTCCGTTATAAGCTGGGAGACATGCTGAATGTGTCACCGGCAATTGCCACAGTGATCGCCTATGTTTTGATCTTTGTAGTAATGATGATAATTGCCAGAATAGTTTTCGGAATTCTCAAAAAAGTTATGAAGGCATTGGACCTGGGATGCATGAACAGGATAGCTGGTGGACTTTTTGCAGTATTTGCTTATTTTATATTTCTGGCAATGCTGGTAATTTTATTAGATATTTCACCCTATTCTTTAAATTATCGGGGAGTGCGACCGCAGAATAATCGGCTGAACATTGAAACTTTGACCAAAAACCTGGAATCCGAGATAAATTCACGCAGCGATCAGCTTTCTGAGATGGAAATAGACCGGATCTGGGAAGCGATTGATGATGCGAATAAGCAGTATGCTTCAGCAAAAGATTCTGAAAGCCGCAATCGGGCTCTTAAAGAATTATATGATTCAATTCAAGGCTCTTTGAAAGAAAGTGATTTTAATGAGGTATTTGACCTGATGCAGATAAAACAGGAAGATCTTCTGCGGGTTAAAGGTAAAGAAATTGTAATAGAATCACTATTTTTGGAAAGCGTAATAGAGCCGATAGCTGATTATATTGAAACAGAAATAATGGGATTTGAACATATTTGAAAACAGCGAGTATAAAATATCCAGAAAGTCTGGAATTTAGCAAAGTAAAAAAATATATAGCTTCTTTATGCCAGAGTGAAGCCGGCAAAGAGCTAGTGGATACTATTGAGCCATTGCAGAACAAACAGGATATTGAATACCGTCTGAATCTGACAACAGAAGTTCAATTACTTCAAAAAGAGAAAATCCATTTCAGCTATTTCCAGGTAACAAATCTGGATAGACTGCTCTTTGAGACAGATGGTCAGGTTTATGATTATGAAGAACTTAAAGAGATCATGGGTAACCTGATAGTAGTTTCAAATGTAGCAGAAGCAAAACCTCGATATGAAATTTTCACTCTATTCAATGAACTTGCAGGTAAATTGACAGCAATTCCTGAATTACTGGAATTATATTATAGGATATTTGGAGAAGATGGTGAGATCAAAGATAATGCATCATCTCATTTATATTCAATCCGCAAGCGTCAGAAACAGGTTCGCAGAAACATCGTAAATGTTTTACAGAAGAAGCTGGTGGAATATGCAGAACACAGCTATTTGCATGATGATGTGGTTACTCAGCGGGACGGCAGGTTCGTTGTTCCGGTCAAGAAATCAGCATCCGGCAATGTGAATGGGATAATTCATGGAGAATCGGGAAGCCATAGTTCGGTATATATAGAGCCAGCTGAGGTGGTGAGTTTAAATAATGATGTACATCTTATGGAAAATGAAGAAAGACAGGAAGTCTATCGGCTTTTGCGGGAAATCACATCAGCAGTAACCGCTGAAAGACATACCATAATGCATAATTCAAAAGTGCTGGCTGAGCTTGATCATTATAGTGCGATAGCTCAGTGGTGCAATAGATTGCAAAGCAGCAAACCCAGAATTACTGAGGATGCTGTGATCTCTTTAGCAAAAGCAAGACATCCTTTATTGATAGAAGGTTTTTCCAGTGTAGATCGCGTGATACCTTTTGATCTGGAGCTTGGTAATGATTATAACCTGCTGCTGATTTCGGGTCCTAATACCGGTGGAAAAACTATTACTCTAAAAACAGTAGGTTTGCTTACATTGATGGCATTAAGCGGTCTGCCAATACCGGCATCCGATGAGAGTATGATAGGAATATTTGGGGCAGTATATGCAGATATTGGTGATAACCAATCGCTGGAGGATTCATTATCGACCTTTTCCTCGCATATTGCAAATTTAAAAGAGATGCTGGAAAGTAATGAGCAGAAGGTTCTTGTCCTGATAGACGAAATAGGCTCAGCAACAGATCCTGAACAGGGAAGTGCTCTGGCACAGGTAGTGCTTGAGCATCTAAGCCGTAAGGAGTTTCTGGGCGTTGTGACCACGCATTATACAGCACTCAAAGTTTTTGCAGAAAATGATGAAAGATGCGTTAATGCTGCCATGCAGTTTGATCCGGAGAACCATGTACCTACTTTTCATTTTAAAATCGGCTTACCTGGAAATAGCTTTGCTATTGAAGTGGCATCAAGACTTGGTATGGCAGGTGATATAATTGACCGGGCGAAAGAATTAACAGGTCGGCAAAATGTGGAACTCACTGACTTGATCAGGAAACTGAGTGAAGAGAAAAAGAGATTAAGTCGGGAAATATATCAATATGAATTAAAGAACTCGCTGTTGCGACAGAAGGTAGATGAACATCAGCGTCAAATTGATAAAATAAATCAGGAAACGAAGCAGATAAAGAAGCGATCCACTCTGGAAGCGCGTGAATTTTTGACATCACTGCAGAAGGAATTGAATTCTGAAATAGACAACATTAAGAAAGATGACAGACAGCTGCGAAAACAAAATTATGAAGAAGAATTAAAGAAAGTAGTAAAATTGAATAGCGAACTGGAAGACCTGGTAGTGGATGTTCATCAGCAGGGAAGAAACAAACTGGCAGATGCCCAGATAGGCTCACATGTGTGGCTGCAGGATCTTGATGCAGAAGGTGTGATAGTTGAGATCAGTCGCAGTGGGATTAAGGTTGATCTGGATGGGATGTATTACACTACAAATATAAATAACCTGTTTCAGGCAGGTGCCTCGGAAGAACAGGTTATCGATAGAGGTATCCGGATTCCAGTGCCACAGGCAAAATTTGAACTCAAAATCCTGGGATATCGGGCAGAAGAAGCTATCCCGGAAGTGGAAAAACTGATTGATGAAGCTGTAATTAGTGGACTTAACTATGTGAGAATTGTTCATGGTAAAGGGACAGGAGCTCTGAGAAGTAAAATTCGCAGATATTTGAAGAAGAATAAGTATGTGGAAGAATTTTTTACTCCGGCACCAGAAGCCGGAGGAGATGGCGTAACAGTGTGCCAGTTGAAAGCGGAGTAGGTAATGGATATTAAAGTCGTAGATGATCTATTAGCTCATGTTAATATTGTGAATGTGATCGAGAGATACATTCCATTAAATAAAGCTGGCAGCAATTATAAGGCATTATGTCCATTTCATGATGAAAAGACCGCTTCCTTCAATGTTAGTGAGAAATTGCAGATATTCAAATGCTTTGGTTGCGATGCCAAGGGTAATGCCGTTTCTTTTGTGCGTGATTATGAGAAAATATCTTTTTGGGAAGCAGTTCGCAAAGTTGCAGATATGGCAGGCTATATTTTGCCGGAATCAAATTATGATAAACAGAAAAAATCAAAATTTGACCTGATCTATCAAGCTTATAATCTGGCAAAAGACTATTTTTTGATAAACCTTAGACAGTATGGAGATCAGGCACAGCAATATCTGGACGAAAGAGGAATCACAAAAGAGATCAGGGAGAAATTTGAATTCGGTTATGCTTTAAACAGTTTTGGAGGACTATCTAATTACCTGTTGAAACATGATATAAAATCGGAAATACTACCTGAAACAGGTCTTTTTGGCAGCAATGAAAGGGGTATTTATGATCTGTTCCGTGATAGAATAATGATCCCTATCCATTCCAGCAGTGGAAAAGTAGTCGCTTTTGGCGGCAGGAAAATGGATGAATCTCAGCCCGGTGGTAAATATATTAATTCTCCCACTACTGTCATATATACAAAAGGGAGAGAATTATTCGGTTTAAATGTTACTAAATATGATATCAGTAAGCGGGATTATGTGCTGGTAAGTGAAGGTTATCTCGATATGCTGCGGCTTTATGAGCAGGGTTTTATTAATACTGTGGCATCTTTGGGGACAGCACTCACCTCGGCTCAAATTTCTTTACTTGGCAGATACACACAAAATGTTTATATTATTTATGATGGAGATGAAGCAGGAATTCGGGCAGCACTCAAAGGTGCAGCAGAAGTTACAAGACACGGCTTCCAATGCAAAATTGTGGCTCTGCCGGATGGAGAAGATCCTGATAGTTATCTGCTAAATAATGGAAAAGAGGCTTTGCAGAAATTGATTGATAATGCACTGACGTTACCTGAATATTTTAAGGTAGAAAAAACATTGGGTTTGAGCACTAATAAAAAAGTGAACTACCTGATCGATGTAGCCCGTGATATTGCGGGAGACATGGATCGTAGCCTGTTTTTAAAAGGTGTATCAGAGACATTTGAAATCAGCTATCCGGCAATAATTTCACGTTCCAAAAATAAAATAATTTTTCAAGATTCAAATGTTACGTTAGATTATCTAAATAATAATAAATATCCCGAAGAAAGGTTGTTATTAAAATTGATGATGGAAGAGCGGGAATTGTGTGATAAGATAACTGAAGAGATCGATGCTTCCTGGTTTCTGGAAGCAGAATATAGAGAGATATTTGAGGTGCTGATAGAGCAAAAAGATAAACTTAATCAGGTATCGTCCTACCAGATGGTAGTAACACCTGAAGTTTGGGCACGTATGTCCGAGATTATGCTGATGAAAACACCTCAGGTAGAAATAGAGAAAGTAGTGCGAGATGTGAAATTACGCAAATATCGGCAGGATTTAGCTGCAATGGAAAAAGATATTCAGGCACAGGGCTTGCAGTCAGAATTATTTGAGAAATATGAGGATTTAAAGAAGAAGGTGCGGGAATTAGACCCGCGGGGAGCCCAGAAATTATTATATTAAGGAGCGTAGATGCAGAGTTATAATGAATGCGTCCAGAAACTCAAGGATTTGGCAAAGAGTAATAATAATTTAATAACTTTTAAACAAATTAATGAGAATCTGCCCGACGATCCGATTTATCTTGAGAAGATAGCGGATTTGATCAATGATCTAACCGATACCGGAATCGAGATAATTGACGAGACTCAAAAGCGGATAACCAGAAAACATACATCGGCGAATAAGAAGCCGACCAGGAAATTCAAAAATAAGAGATATTATGATGATCCTGTGCGAATGTATCTGGGTGAAATGGGTCGTGTACCTTTGCTTGATCGCGAAGGTGAAGTGCGAATCGCTAAAAAGATTGAATCCGGTCAAAAGTATATCAATAAATATGTATTTATGTCAGGCAGCACTTTACGCGAAATGGAGAATTTTTATCACAGATATCAGGAAAAACGAGTACGTCTTGATCATATTTTTAAGATTGAATATGGAAGCTGGATGGATAAAGCTCAGGAAGAGCGGTTGATGACTTCTTTTAAAGAAGTGATAGCAGAATCTGAAGCGAAATTCGAAGAGATAGGTGAATTGCTTGATAATAGCGAAATTGATGAAAATGGAATATTATCACACCAAGAAGAAATTGATGAAATGCGCAAGGTGGTCATCGAGATATTCAATCGGCTGGTTTATAATGAAAAACTGCTCAAGCGCATGGTTTATCGCATCAAAAGCCTCGTTGATAGAATAAAGGATTCTGAGAAGATCATTAAAAATCTAAGCAGGATCAGGAAATTCAATATTGATGAGATCTGCACCTTTGGCAGAAAAGCTGGTAAGAGCGATGAAGACTATGAAGAAGTTCGGGTGGAAACAGGCATAGACCCGGAAGTATTTATCGAGACACTGCGCAAGATCAAAAATGCCAGACGTAAGATCAGACGCGTGGAACTGGAAACCAGGATGACTGCCCAGGAAATGATAGATCTCCTGCGGGAAATCGAACGTGGTGAAAAGCTGAAAGAACGGGCAAAAAATGAAATGATCGAAGCTAATGTACGGCTCGTGGTTTCCATTGCCAAACGCTATAATAACCGCGGTCTTGATTTTCTGGACCTTATTCAGGAAGGTAATACGGGCTTAATGAGAGCAGTGGAAAAATATGATTACCGTAAGGGTTTCAAATTTTCTACTTACGCCACCTGGTGGATCAGGCAGGCAATCACCCGTGCAATAGCAGATCAGGCAAGAACCATCAGAATCCCTGTTCACATGATCGAATCTATTAACAAGGTGAAGAGAGCCAGTAGAAAATTATTACAGAAGCTGGGAAGAGAGCCATATCCAGAGGAAATTGCTGAGGAACTTGAACTTACTGTGGAAAAAGTTAAAAGTATCCAGGCTATCACCAAAGAACCAGTATCATTAGATAAACCGATTGGGCATGATGATGATGACAGTTTACTGGGTGATTTCATTGAAGATAAGGGTACAATTTCTCCTGAGCGAATGGCTGAACGTACACTATTGAAGAAGCAGGTAGATGATATTTTGAAGAGTCTCACTTCACGGGAAGAGCGTGTAATCCGGCTTCGTTTCGGTATAGATGACGGTTATCACCGCACCCTGGAAGAGGTGGGTAATATATTTAACGTAACCAGAGAACGAATTAGACAGATTGAGGACAAGGCCCTACGGAAATTGCGTCATCCCACCCGTGCCAGCATTTTACAGAAATTTATCGATAATTTTAATGTTAAGTAAGAAATCGGCTTGACAATAAAACTCTGAAATAAATTTCTTACACTTACCTTATTAAATTAGGGGGCCTATAGCTCAGTTGGTAGAGCTTCCGGCTCATAACCGGACGGTCAGAGGTTCGACTCCTCTTGGGCCCACCAATAAATTTACCGTCACATTTGTGGCGGTTTTTTATTATACAGGTTGATATTATGGTAATAGTTTATGTATTGAAAGGCATTAAAAGGTATGTTGGAATCACTAATAATCTTGATAGACGACTACTTGAACATAAACGAAAAACATCAAAAGACAGTCAGATGATTGGTGAATTTAAAGTGATCTATACAAGAGAATACCCCGATTATAAATCTGCCAGAGATCATGAGATGTTTCTCAAAAGTGGAGCTGGCAGGGCATGGTTAGATAAATATGAAGACGGTCAGAGCCAGCCATAGGTTTACTAGCTAGCCTTAGGCTAGTAAACCTCAGGCTAGCTGGTAAAGCTAGTGAGCCTTTGGCTCATTCGACTCCTCTTGGGCCCACCATAAATTTACCGTCACATTTGTGGCGGTTTTTTTTATTTATGGAAATATCCTGGCATCCCCCTGGTTTTCTAAATTTTATTGTAGATATCACAATAAAATATAGAGAGTTAGATATGCTTTATTAGTAATATTTTTCCACTCTAATTAACACCAGATTTCAATCTGGTGAAAAGAAAATAAATAAGAGTTGAGTGGCTTCAGCCACTTCAGATAATTACATTGTAAGCAAGTACAATTTATTTATAACTAACTGCATTAATAAAGAAGTCACTGAAGTGACTTCCCATCCTTCGTACATCTAAATTCCCCCAAATAAATTTGGGGGTTAATAAGAGTGGTCATCTTGCTACTTTCGGTAATCTATTATAAAATTAATTTCGGGGGGATGCTAGTTTATGGAAATATCTACTTGACATTAACCTTAAATGGAGATTGTATGATTGAACTTGTTTCCGAGGGGGAATAATGAAAATCCAGATAGCATCTGATCTGCATCTTGAGTTTTTTAGTAATCGAGAGTGGCTGAGTGACAATCCTTTAATCGCTAAGGGAGATGTATTACTGCTGGCTGGGGACATTATCTGCGATAAAATTAAGAAGAGGGCCAGGAGTTTTTATGAAAAACTCTCCAAAGATTTTGATTTTGTTATCTCTACAATGGGTAATCACGAATTTTACCAGGGCATCATTAATTATGCCTATCCAGTATACCAGAGCCAGATTGCAGAAAATCATGTAAAACTCAATAACCGCACTTATGTAATTGATAATGTGAAATTCATTGTTACTACTTTATGGAGTTATGTTCCTGAAGTGAGTAAAGCAATTATCAGCCAGGGATTGAATGATTACAGACTGATCTCGTATTCTGATATCTATAAAGATAAATATCTCATAACTGTAAAAGATACAAATAGATATCATAAGCTGTCACTTAAATTTATTAAGGATGAATTGCAGAAACCTTTTGATGGCAGTATTATTATTATGACCCATCACCTGCCCAGTTATGATTGCATAGATGAAAGATATAAGGAAGACAAACTCAATAGTGCCTTTGTTACTGACCTTAACTATCTGATCATAGCCAATCCTCAGATCAAATACTGGGTATGCGGTCACTCACATGATTTTAATGAAACCAAAATTGGAAATACAATTGTAGTCCGCAACCCGCTGGGCTATGTAGATAATGGAGAACAGCGGGATTTCCGCAGAGATTTTATGATCGAAATATAATATAGCTAAAAAAGTAATTGACCTGCAAACAACCCTCCATAGCTTGACTTTCAGACCTGAGAAACAGGAATAAAAATATATTCTGACGTCAAGGGTAAGAGGTAAAAAATATTTTGGAAGTTCGGTGATTACCGGGGACATTGATCTGCTGTTTCAGCCACTAAGCCAGAATTCTTCCTCTTTCCTCAGATGACAGGAAGGAGGATCAATGGAACTTAGATTCCATTCAGTTTCAATTACAATTTATGATCGTCAAACCGCATTTAACAAGGTAAGTTCTCTATTGCATGATTTTGCACCTTATGTTCAGGCTCGTCTTGGCTATCCCATCCCGGATAAAAATGTGGCTGTGATCTTTTTGATCTTGAAAATGACTACTGATGATCTGGGTGCTCTCACTGGAAAACTTGGACAATTACCTGATGTGAATGTGAAAGCTAATACTTTGAAAATTTAATAATGGAGATATAAAATGAGTAAATTAAATCCCGCTGACTGGAAACAGCAAGTCATCAAACAGGAAGAAATCGACAAGTATCTTGTTGATGGAAAAGATTTTATTGATACGCAAAAGATATTTGATGAATTGCAATCTAACCAAACCTCAGACGTTGCTCAAGTGAGAGATATTATTGCAAAATCCAAAGAAGTTCAGCGACTAGATCCCAGTGAAACTGCTGCTTTACTGCACGTAAGTGATCCTGAACTCTGGGCAGAGATGGATGAAGCAGCCCTGGAGATCAAACGCAAGGTCTATGACAACCGCATCGTCTTTTTTGCCCCGCTATATTGTGCCAATCTTTGTGTGAATAATTGTGCCTATTGCGGTTTCAAGTGTGAAAATTCCCAGGAGAAAAGAAAAATCCTTACAATGAACGAAGTGCGAAAAGAAACTGAAGCAGTTATCGACGAAGGACACAAAAGAATGATCCTTGTCTATGGTGAACATCCGGCTTCTGATGCAGATTACATGGTTGATTCCATCAAAACAGCATATGACACCCGCAAAAAAGCCCGAACTGGCTGGGGAAATATCAGAAGAGTGAATATTAATGCTGCACCCATGAGTATCAACGACCTTAAAAAGCTCTGGGAAGCAGGAATAGGCACCTACCAGGTATTTCAGGAAACCTATCACAAAGATACTTACTCTGCGGTTCACCCCGCAAATACGCTCAAAGGTAATTACCGTTGGCGCTTATATGCTTTGCATCGTGCCATGGATGCAGGAATTGATGACGTTGCAGTGGGTGCTCTATTTGGACTTTATGACTGGCGTTTTGAAGTGATGGGATTGCTTCACCATACTATGGATCTTGAAAGACAATTCGGAATTGGTCCTCACACGATATCTTTCCCACGCCTCACCCCCGCCTCCGGCTCTCCTCTTACTACAAATTCAAAATACCTGGTTAAAGATGAAAATTTCCTTAAACTTGTAACTGTACTGAGGCTTTCAGTTCCATATACAGGAATGATAGTAACAGCACGTGAACGGGCAGAGATACGCAAACAGGCAATTCTGCGCGGTTGCACGCAAACTGATGCTTCCACCAAGATCGGAATTGGCGGATACACTGATGCTCTCAAAAAACTTGATGGCTATATGGAATCATCACAATTAGAAGATGAACAACAATTTATGCTGGGTGACACCCGCAGTCTTGATGAAGTAGTACGCGAACTGGCAGAAATGGGCATGATCACAAGTTTCTGTACAGCAGGTTACCGATGCGGACGCACAGGGGATAAGATCATGGGCTTGCTCAAGCATTGCGTGGAAGGCAAGTTCTGTAAATTAAATGCCGTACTCACCTATCGGGAATTTCTGGATGATTATGCTTCTCCAGAAACAAAAGTGATTGGTGAAAAAATTATCCAGAAAGAACTCGCTGACATCGAAACATACCCCTTCTTCCAGAAGAATAAAGATCTCATGAACTCATTCCGCAAGGAATATAACGACATAGTAAATGGTGAACGCGACGTTTACTTATAGGTTTATCATGCCTGATATAAATATCTTAAATAAGATTGTAGAAGAAATATATAAAGACCAGCAGGTTCGCAGTTATTTCTGTGAAATAATCGGCAAACGCTGGTCTTTTCTCACTGGTGATAATGACATCCTCAGTGCCCCGGTAAAATATACTATCAACGACACTCTGGGCATCATTGCTGATAAAGAGATCGCTGTTCTTACGAAATACACAGCCCGACTAACCTGAGGCTATCACTCTCAGATATTATAAGTCCTATAGGACCCATAGGATCTATAGGACTTATAAATCAATCCTGATCTGCTCCTTTCATTAAATATTCATAAATTATTTGACTTATGTGCTCCAGATACCAAATCTGCCCGTAAAAAAGAATAGTATGGAGGCATTATGGCTCATAAAGTCATGATTTTTGGTGCTGGTCTGGTTTCAAAACCTATGGTGGATTATCTGGCTGGTAATGGTATTGAAGTAACAATTGGTGATTGTTGTCTGGATAAAGCAGAAGCGCTTGCCAGTTTACATCCCAATGTTAATGCTGTTCTGGTGGATGCTGATAATGAAGAACTGATGAGTGATCTGGTTGCCGGTCATGATCTCAGCGTTAGCTTGCTGCCGGCTACTATGCACCCCTTCGTTGCCCGTCAATGCATCAATCATAAAAAGAATATGGTAACAGCATCTTACGTAAGCCCCGCTATGGCAGAATTGCATGATCAAGCAATTCAAGCAGGTATAACAATCCTCAATGAAATTGGCGTAGATCCCGGTATTGACCACATGAGTGCCATGAAGATATTTGATGAAGTTAAGGATAAAGGTGGCAAAATTACCAGTTTTATGAGCTATTGCGGCGGCCTCCCTGCTCCTCAGCATAATACTAATCCCCTGGGCTACAAATTCTCCTGGGCTCCCAAAGGCGTACTAATTGCTGCAGGAAATAATGCTCAATATTTGCGCGATGGTGAAGTTATCAAAGTTCCCGGTAAAGATCTGTTCAGTCATTACTGGCTGGTTGATATTCCTGGTATGGGCACTTTTGAAGCCTATCCCAATCGTGATTCTCTCAGTTATATCGAAACCTACGGTCTTCAAGGTATCAAAACCATTTATCGCGGAACTTTCAGAAATATCAGTCATTGCGAAACCTGGTATTCTCTGGCTCAGCTTGGTTTCTTCGATAAAAATGGTGAAGTCCATGACACTATTAACATGTCAGTACCCCAGTTCATCAAATCCCACATGCTTGGTCTGGAAAAAGACAGCTGCCTGAAATGCGCTATTGCTCAAAAGCTCAATCTTAATTCTGCCAGCACTGTTCTCAAGAAATTTGAGTGGCTTGGTTTCTTTGCTGAAGATTATAAAGTACCTTGTGAGAAAGGTGCAGCAATTGACGTTCTCACAGCTATCATGCTGGAGAAGATGAATTATGAATCAGGTGAACTTGACCTGCTGCTTATGCACCACGAATTCATTGCTGATTTTAATGGCAGAAAGCAGAGGATAACATCTACTATGATCGATTATGGAATTCCCAATGGAGATACTTCCATGGCTCGCACTGTTTCTTTACCTGCTGCAATTGCCGTGAAAATGATCCTGGATGGCAATATCACTTCCAGAGGTGTACTCCGTCCCATCGATAGAAATATTTATCTTCCTGTGCTTACTGAACTGGAAAAAATGAATATCAAACTCGTTGAAAGATATTATTGATCCATGGAATAAATTGTAAAATATAAAGCCCGGACTAACCCGGGCTTTATTTAATTCTCTTCGTCTCACGATTCACGACTCACGACTCACGATTAACGACTCACTTCTCACGCCTCATCAAACGCTTCAGCCAGCGCTCCGGCTGCCATTCTCTTGATGCTTTCTGGATAATTTCCGGCAATTATCAGCTGTAATTGAGGTATCAGGCTGCGATGTTTACGTTTGATTGCCAGCTTCAAAGCCTCATTTTGCACGTAAATATCACTATCCAAAACCAGTTTCGCCAGGTCCTGCTCTTCCTGTGGATAACTAATATCCCTTAAAGCACCGATAGCTTTAAGACGTGTATGGACTACCTCACTTTTGAACATCGTCCGAAGTTCCTGCAGATATTTTTTAGTTTTCACCTGTAAAAGACCCTGCAAAACTATAAAATTACCCGTTTTCTCATATTGTTGCTCTAGTATCTCAATTGCCTGTTCATCACCAAACTCCAAGGCATAATATATTGATACCTCCACCTGTATCCATTCATCTTTATCTTCACGGAAAATACCAAGATAATGACTCGCCTCTTTGCCTAATATCTCTATCATTGCCCGAATAGACCAGAATATCTGGTTGCTCGTGCTACTGGCGTTTAATAATATCTCACAAAGAAATGGGACGGCTCCAGCTTTCTTAAGCCTGCCGAGTCGATTCAAGGCAATTACCTCATCATCTTCATTGTTTGCCTTTTTATAATCTCTAATCAACTTATCAAGTACGGATTGAACTTCTGGCTCTGCTTGCTCCTGAACATTATTACCCTGAATATATTCATCAAGTTCTTCCTGAATAAAACGCCAGGGTGAACGTGAACCTTTTCCCAGTTTACGACCTGGAATTTCTCCTTTCTGCACCTGCCGGCGCAAGACTTCTGCATTCATATTCAAATATGCCGCTGCTGCTTTTAAAGTCATTATTTTCATCTTAACCTACCTCCTTTACCTAAGGCGAGGACAAAAGTAGGTTATTATAGTCTATTGTCAATTAAAATATCTTTTTATTGCCTAATGTTATTTATGTACAGCATGGACTCAATAGACTGTATGGACAATATTAGACACCTTCGTCCATCCTGTCTATTATGTCCATAAAGTCCATTATTGAGAAGGTGGAATGCAGTGGTTTGAGAGAAAATAAAAGATTTTAGATTTGACATGAAAGGTGAGTTTATAATTTGGTTAGCTTTAATAAAATATTATGGAGAAGAAGTATGAAAAGAGCAATAATGCTGATAATAGTGATTTCTCTATTTATCTCTGCGTGTGACCGATTTGAGCATGATGTATATAGTGATGCGAATCTGGAGGAGAGTTTCATGGAATTCGATAGCAGTCTTTCCACAGCCAGTGCAGAAGATTTATCAGGTATCATGAACTGGTATGGCGATGATTATATGAATGACCTTAGCACCAAATTTGACATTCAGCTTGAGTATTTATCATATTTTGAGGAATATGGAGATAGTTTAACTCTTCATGCTGAGATCATTGAATACTGGAAAACAAACCGGATAGAATATGAATTGAAAGGTAGTCTGGGAAGAGAAAGCTTTTTGATAACCGAGAAGGAAGACTATTTAATCATGAGCGAGGGAAGTTATATTTTTTATGGTAATCAGGTAGCTCCTCCTCCCCTTGATCCTGAATTACCTGTTGTAATGGTGCAGTATTTTACCTCCACAACTTGCGGAAATTGCCCTCTCGTAGCCTCATTACTGGAAGAAATGCATAATGAGCTGGGTGAACAGATAGTAGCCCTGGAATATATTTATGATGAAGATCCCGCTGGACTATTTATACCCGAAGCCCTGTATTATAATGCAGGCTCACAGCCCACTTCAATCGTCCAGGGTGAGTATACGATCATAGGAGCAGGAGAAGCCTCCCTGGCTGCCTATCAGAGTCGTTATGAGCAGGCTTTGGCAGAGCCACTGATATTCAGATTTACCGGCCTGGAGCTGGCAATATCTGGTGATACAGTAACTGGAACACTGAGCTGGGAGGAATTAGGTGAATTGAGTGGTGAAAACCTGCAATTACGGGCAGTGATCCTGGAAGAAGAACCTGACCTGCATTATATATCATCATCAGTATATTTTGCAAATCGGGTAATTGGTGGAGCAGAATTAGATTATAATGAGACTTCAAGCATAGCAGAAATTTCTGTAGCCAGTGGAACAGCGCTTCCCGCAAAATTTAGCCTGGTCGTCTGGCTGCAGGACAGAGTAGCTAATGCCAGTGCAAATGGAGCTCATATCTATAATGTCATCAAAAAGATGGGAGGAGAATGATCATGAAAAGAATTATTATTATCCTGATAATATTTAGTCTGGCAATATTGAATGCATCGGAAAAGCTTCAAAAAGCAGGTGATTTCCAATTGCAGGATGCAGATGGCAACCTGGTAAAACTTTCTGATGTGAATGATAAACTGGTATTGATTGATTTTTGGGCATCATGGTGTGCACCCTGCAAGAAAGCATTACCTCACTTAAGCAATTTTCAGGAAAAATATGGTGATGATCTGGTGGTGCTGGCAATCAATATTGATAAGCCACGGCATCAGTCACAGGCTCAGGCATACATAAAATCCAATGGCTATGTTTTTACTAATTTATATGATCCGGAACAGGTAACTCTGAAGCTTTATAATGTAGTGAATCCTCCCCGGACCATACTAGTTGCTCCCGGAATGAATATAGTATATACCCATGATGGCTATAAGCGTGGTGATGAAGTGGAAATAGAAGAGAATATAATCAAATGGTTGAATACAAAACCTGAAACCAAACCTGAGGCCCAGGGCACTACTGCGGGTAACTTTTATATCAGCGGCATGAATAAACTTGCTTATGTGTATCGTTCAGCTGAAGATTCTTTGCAGCATTATATTGATAATGAATTCTCATTAACAGCAAATTATAATAAGTTCCGGTTTGGCATGACCTATAATGGTGAACTGCCGAAATATAACAGGTTTGCCCCTGATGAGTATCTTGATAATGCAAATATCAAGCATGAATGGGTTGAACGGTTTGGAGAATATAATGGTGATAATCTATATATCAGAGCTGGTAATTATGAGACTGTTTTTGGCAGTGGCATGGTAATTCATGCTTATAATAATACTGATATGAATGACGATGAGCGTCTGGATGGTGTACAGGTGCGATTGAAATATGATAATTTCATGCTGCAGGGTATTTATGGTTCACTGCCGAATGAAGAATATTTCGAATATGAAGACATTGTCAACGGAGCAGATTTCTCTTATAATTTCTGGAAACCTGTAACTGTGGGTGGCAGCGCTTTGAGTTATCGGGCTTACGTAAATGGTCCTGAATCTGAATTTAATCGCCGAGATGTTTTTGATGGTCGCCTGCAGATCAATACCAGTATCATTGAACTCAGTGCTGAATATGCTGCCAGTAAGAAATACTGGGACATTGTGGAAGACCTGGATGGTTCTGCTCTTTATGGAAACATGAACCTCTATTTGGGAAAATTCCGCATTACGGCTGCCTATAAGGATTATGAGAACTTTGATGAGAGACTGGCAGAACTGCCTACTGTGAATTATTGTGAAGAACCCGTAGCAGAATACGGACAATGGAGTCTACCCGGATATGATGAAGAAGGCGTTCAGGGCATTATCTCCTGGAAACCAAATGAAAAGAGCCAGCTGGAACTTAATTATTCAGAGGGCTGGGCACCAGATGATGATGTGAATCAGTCGGATTTCTATGGCAATTATAAGCATGAATTCGCTAATTGGGGTCTTAATATAGAATATAAGCAGATTGAACGGCTGGATAATAGTGCAGAAGAATATAAATGGGATAAGGAAATTTCTCCCCGCGTGGAAGCTGATTTTATGGTGGCAGAAAAGCCGGTGCTGGTGAGAGTGGAATGGAAGCACCAAAGCTATGATAATTATGGCAATGAAGAGGATTATAGTGAGCCTTTATTCCAGGTGGATTTTGGAGTATATAAAAATTATTCACTGTCAGTGCTGAGTTCTTTGAAATATCATGACGATCAGGAAATCACAAAATCAGAAGGCAAACTTGGCGTGGAACTCCTTGCTCCTGTCTGGGAACATACGGAAATCCGTCTATTTGCAGGGAGTGAGAAAGGTGGAAAAGTCTGCCGTAACGGAGTCTGCAATTTCCAATCTCCTTTTAAAGGGATAAGATTGGATATCTTCACCAGGTTTTAGGAGCCTTTCTTAAATATTATATGCCCTATAAACCTATAAGGCATATAATTATCTTATCTCTTGTCAAGCAACTATTTTTCACTTGACCAGTCAATAAAATGACTTGCCAAAATGACTGGTATTAAGGAAAAGGGACGCAGAGAGGACGGGACTGGTGTCTCAACTGGTCTTCAAAACCAGTAACAGGCAGCTAAAACTGTCTGCGGCAGGTTCGATTCCTGCCCTCTCAGCCATATTTAACTGGAGGCTTTAATTGAAAACAGCTATACTCGTAGTAATATTGCTGAGCATTAGTATGCTCATGGCTGAGGACGCAGAAAAACTGGCATCGGTGTATATCAGTGGAGATACATTGATGGCTAAGATAATTATTCCCAAGGACATGCACATGACCAAACAGGAAGATTTTGTCTATGTAGAGGCAGATTCTATTCCTGGATTAAAATTTGGCGAAACAATCTGGCCCGAAGGTGGACATCTTGATGAACTGGGACTACTCAATTATGAAGACGAAGTGATCTTAAAAAGACCTTTTACTGTCAGCGATGAGTTAAAAGGAAAAGCTTGTACACTCAAAGTCTTTGTAGGCTACCAGATGTGCTTTGCTACCTATTGCAAACCGCCTGAAGAGATAGAATTTGAGCTGGATTTTAAAGATCAGGATGTCAAAGGTTGCGGTGGATGCATGCATCCATGCGACGAATAAGAAGAAAAAGGGTGCGGATGAAAAAACCAGCCTTTATTTTTTTAAAACCTGTTTTGCTGGGTATTAGTATTATTATCGGATTAATATTCATCTTTGTGGGCATCGGCATGGAGGAATTCTATGAAATTGCCGGTAATGCCCTCACTCTCTGACTGTCCTGCATAGGGATAGGTTAGGTTAACCTGTGAAACACAAATTCAGTTTTTATGCGCATAACTGGAGTCGCCTTTTCGTCTTGATCATGGCGATTTTTGTTATTGATGGACATTTTTATGTGAAGTATTATCCTCAGGTACGTGAATTTCTGATGAATTTGCCAATTCCCGTACTCAATTGCTATTCTGTCCCCACAACGCTCTATGCCTGCCCGGTAGGTACTTTTCAGCATTTTCTGGTAATTGGGTTCTTCTCATTTGTCACCTTCGGCTTATTACTATTGGTTGGTGGTCTGATCGGACGCTGGACTTGTGGCTGGTTGTGCCCATTTGGGTTTGTACAGGAATTGCTTCATCTGATCCCATCTCCAAAATTTAAAATACCCAAATGGACAAGATATATTAAATATATTATTCTGCTGGTTTTTGTGGTTATCATGCCCTTATTTGTGGCAAATGTGCATTCAGCCGAAACTGGAAAATCAAAAATGATACTCGTTTCTCAATTGCCGGAAGATGAACAGGATTTTGCCCAGCGTGAAACCTGGTTCTGCAGATTGATATGCCCTGCAGGAACATTGGGAGCCGGAATTCCTCATGTGTTGATGAATGATGATTTAAAAGAACTGGTGGGTACTCTTTACTGGTGGAAAATAGCCCTGCTATTTATCTTTCTCACTTCAGCAGTTTTCACAAGAAGGCCTTTCTGCACAACGATTTGTCCTCTGGGAGGATTTCTGGGACTATTCAATAGATTCAGTCTATTGAAACTTACCTTCATTGAGGAGCATTGCTATAATTGCAATCTTTGCGTAAGAGATTGTCCAATGGGTCTTGATCCCCGGAAGGATTACCGCTCACCGGAATGCATCCGCTGTATGAATTGCGTGCAAAAGAAGTGCTTTGCTATCCGCAAATATGCTTCTATTACTGATGAAGTACCGCAGAAAAATTAGAATTTAGATAATTGGAGTATATATGAAAAGAATAATATTCACTGCTATAATAGTTCTATTTACTTTAGTTGCCTGGGCAGAGAAAATCCCTGATTTCAGTCTTGAAAATGCTGAAGGTAATGAAATAAGCCTCTATGGCACTTTGAATGACAGTACTGTAGTGATCGTAGATTTCTGGGCTACCTGGTGCGGTCCCTGCCGCCTGGAATTACCGCATCTTGACTCATTACACACAAAATATGATAACGTGGAAGTGTTGGCAATCACTACTGATGGACGCAGAACAATGCAAAAAGCCAAAGATTATATTGCAAAAAAAGGCTATAGCTTCACGATTTTGATGGACAGCCGCAACGAAGTGCAACGATTATTAGAAGTTGATGCTATCCCGGAAACCTTCATAATTGCTCCCGATGGTGAAATACACTACCGTCATACAGGCTACAAACCCGGTGATGAACTAGAACTGGAAGAGCATTTAGTGGAACTCCTAAAAGAACTGGAGCTTGTAGAATAATAAATTCTTATCAGGCTTTTCTTTCTTCAGATTTTATGATAATAATTTCAATTGCGAATAATATCAGTACAAGCAGGAGCAGGTATTTCCAGAGTTCAAAGCCGTAACGTGCCTGGAAGATAGTGTCCTGCCAGTTTGTATCACATAAGGTAATTCTTGGATTTGAGGGGATTTGTATTGCCTCAAATCTGCTTTCTTTGTAATCCAGATTAACTGCTATTGGTATTCTCTCCTCACCTTCCTGATATAATCCAGGTTGATTGAAAAGAATTTTTCTACCGCCCGTTTCTATGATACTTCCATCTGGATATATAACCGGTTCCGATTGAGGTTGATACAGCATTCCAGCTTTAAATTGTCTTTTACCTAGTCCAGATGAGGCAGTGTACATTAACGAATTATTTGCCAGAATGGGGAAATTAGCATCTACCAGAAATGAAGAGCGTAGATCATTGATATCAAATAACCAAAGCAGATTACCTGCTGCTTCCACAACCAGAGGATTTCCTTCTGCTTCCAGGATTATACTGGCATCAGTATCCACCAGCCATAAGCCCCTGATTGCAGCTGGTCGATCAGGATCAATACGCACTGCAACAGGATGGAACCGATTTACCTGAGTGAGTTTCACTTGAGTTTCCTGCTGCTGAATGTTTTTAAATTTAAGTTTAATTTCATCTTCAAGATATTCCCTGGCAGATTCTGATATATCCATATCCACCAGAAACAAGATATTTTGCCCCTGCTGGTTCAAATTACTGAGCACAAATTCCAGTTGTCCATTCCAACCCTCATATTTCCAAACTATGAGATTGTCATACCCTTTTAAATTCTCCAGACTGATATTATCATTAATAAGTTTAATATTATCAGGATTGCCCGAATAAATACTCAAAATAGTTTGCAGAGGTATTGGAAGCGTCTTTTCACTGGTGATTATTCCAACTTTAGGCTGGTGATTATAATAAAATGCAAAATTATAGCGATTATCATAAAGCAGCCTTTCATCACGCACACTCACATAACCATTATGCCAACCAGGACGTTCCAGGGAAATCAAAAAGCTGTTCTGCTGTTTCTCATTCGGTTGCAGATCAGTTACTTTCTCTGCCACCGTAGTACCATCCAGAGTCAGAGAGCAGATCACGTCATCAATAGCATTGTCACTATTATTCACTACTTGATATTCGATTTGTCTTTCCATACCCCTTTCAATAAAATTACTGCTCATAAAGGCATTTTCAATACTAAGATTACGCCGATCCTCCATCTCTGATGTTGGTATCACAAATAAGTTTGTCTCCAGGTCAGTTGGAAAATCCGCTTTCTGCATATCTGTGATGAAATATATCTCACGATTTGCTATCTGGCTTTCCTTCAGCTGTGACTCAACCTGGTCTAATATTTCTGATAAATCTTCTACTGCAGGAACAATTTTAATTGAATGCAGAAGTTCCAGGGAGAATTCTCCATAATTCAAACCAGCATTTTGTTCGTTCCAGCTGCGATCCATAGTAAATAATATACTGATATCATTTTCTGAGAGCATTTCCCCGATATTCTCGGCTATCTGCAAACCCTTATCAAGCTCAGTCTGGGTATCCACTACATAATCCATACTATAGGAATTATCAATGATAATGGCAACAGCTGTGGCTGGATGGTTCTGATTGCCCTTAAGGTTCTCAAGTTTCACCGCTGGCCGGGAAATTGCCAGGGCAGTGAGTAGGATTATCAGCATCCTGATGATCAATAGGAGAATATTCTTAAGATTAACTTTTTTCTTTTGTCTTTTCTGACTAAGCTGGATGAAGCGAATAGAACTGAATATTATTCGGGGAGGTCTCTTTTTGGCAAAAAGATAGATCAAGAGCGGGATCAGGGTCATCAAAGTTAAAAATAACGCTGATGAATTCAGAAAAGTTAGATTAAACATGGCTCTCCAAAGCTGCTCGGTTACGGTATAATGCATTACCCAGGAAATAGAAACTTATTCCAAAGATAACACCAAGGATTGTATCGATAAAATAATGATAATGGCAATAGACAGTAGCAATAGTAAGTAAAAATACAATAGGAAGGATCACCCATCCAGTAGTCTTATTATATTTGAAAGCACTGATATTTACGGTAACAGCAACTGCCACATGCGATGAAGGAAATGCCCCTCCCAGATGCGGAGTATTGTTATAAATATAAGCCATTATATGAGTAAAAGGTCCATATTGATAGGTTTGTGTGATTTCCATCATCCCTGGCAGAAATCTGCCGCCAACAACTGGCAGCAGGTTAAAGATAAGATAGCAGACAAAGAAAACAAAGGTCAGAATGAAGGCATATCTTCTAAACAATTCCCTGCTTTTGATATAAACTGCCAGATAAAAGATGCCCATAAGGTAATAACAAAAATAAGCGAAATGCAGAATTTCATTGATAAGATAACCATCCAGCATCCCTTCCCATTCACTGGCAGGCTGATAACCAAAAATTGCCTGATCTATTTTCTGAAAAAAGAGATCAACAAAGTCCGGAAATACTATTTTATTCAGAGCAGAAGTAGCTTCAAAGAAATATAAAAAAAGCAGCAGCACATACCAATCTCGCACCAGTCTCCAAAATTTATTAGGGAATTTATAATAAATTCTACTAATAACCAGAACGAAGATAATTATCCCACAGAAAATTGATAGATGCTTCAAGGGCTCGTGCATTCGCTCACTAGCCACACCATGCAGCAGGATGCCCAAAACAATATAAGCTATATTTATCAGACAATAAATAATCACAAGGATATCTATTGCCTGAAGTAAATTTCTTTTCTTCAAACCTCTTCTCTCCTACTTCTTCTCGATCAGTCTATCATATACGCGATATACTTTATCTATTTTACCACCCAGCAGTTCTGACATACGGTTCATCATCAGATTATTCTCCAGTATCCAGGAAAATTCTCCTGTGAGCCAGGTTCGTTTGTGATTCATAGCAGTCTCAAAGGATTTTGCATAAAATGCCAGATCCACACCTTTATTACGGTATTTCTCTGATACTCCCATGATTGGAACACGCAATCCCGTAATCTTGTTACGCCAATATAGCAACTTGATTATGCCAAATGGTAAGAGCCTGCCATTTAATTTTTTGAGTACCTCATTATAATCAGGCAAACACACAAATGTACCCATCACTTCATCACCTTTTTCTGCAATATACACAAATTCCGGCAGTGCAAATTGAATCAGCGTATCCACTGTATGCTGGAATTCTCTTTCGGTCATGGGAACATAACCCCAATTATCACTCCAGGCATCACGATATACCTGAAATACCTTTTCCAGAAATTCACGCTGCTTCTTTTTATCTTTCATCGGCAACGTCTTAATTTCAAAGCCATAACGTTTTTGTGCCATGGCTGCAATTCTTTTTACCCGTTCAGATAATGGCTCAATTTTAATGCGATAGGCATATAGATCCATTGTTTTAACAAGTCCCCAATCCTCAAATAGTTTCTGATAATATTCCTTATTCCACACATTCATCAAAAAACTGGGACTATGAAAACCTTCCACCAGCAATCCCGCTTCCTCATTCACAGAAAAATTCATAGGTCCGCGCATAGTGTCAAAACCACGCTCCTGAAGCCACTTATAGGCTGTATCAAATAAAGCATCAGCAACTTCCTGATCATCTATGCTTTCATAGAAACCAAAAAATCCTATTTTATCTTCATGAGTTTTATTGTGCAGTGTATTAGTGTGAGCAGAGATCCTTCCTACTATCTCATCATCCCTGTATGCCAGGAACAATTGGGCAGTAGAATGTTCATAATAAGGGCTTTTCTCCGGATTGAACATCAGCTTTTGATCCATGATCAAAGGTGCTACCCAGAATTCTTTCTTATCATACAATTTAAAGGAAAACATGATAAACTGCTTACGCTGTTTAGCATTTTTTACCTCTACAATTTTAATCTCACTCACTTAATACCTCCTGATTTATATCTCTCCGCGCTTTCGGGAAACAAATACATTTATTATCCCCATAAGAATCACCAGCACAAACATCATGCTGATAAAAGCTCCACTTTCTTCAAATATAAGATTCAAAAATGCAGGTAATACTACTACCACATACTGCACAAATCTATGCTGTTCAAATCGCAAGGTGATCACAAGTGCGATCAATCCAGAGATCAGCATGGGAATTGGAGCAAAAAACATCACTAATCCCATATATGTGAATACTCCCCGTCCACCTTTAAAGTGATGCGTCACTGGCAGGCAATGACCAATAAGCATCATAAAGCCCAGTGATAATAAAGCAATATCTGAGGTTAACTTCATTGTATGGGGTAATAAATTCAAAACAAGTTTGAGTGCAAATAAATAGATATATATCTTACTGAAATCCAGTATCCCGGCAAATATACCCAGTGATTTATCAACATTGCAATAAATATTCTGCGTGTCAGGATGACCAGTTCCAACCTTGTAGATATTCAAACTCCGAAAGGTTTTGGCTATTAATCTGGCTGTTGACCAGCAGCC
>JAVCDJ010000268.1 GCA_030765845.1 Candidatus Stygibacter australis | reverse complement strand
ATAAAGCTGGAAATCAAGACTGGTGTCCTCTGCTAAATGCACAATGAGTATAATCAGGGAATCATTTATTATCTGGACAGCACGACATTCTGAACCAGCAAACGCCGCAAGTATCGCATCTTCTGATATTGTGATTTCATCTAATGTGGCTGAGGTATAAATGAAAGTAGAATCCGGATAATCTACAACCAGCCAGTCAGGC
Organism: Candidatus Stygibacter australis; assembly: GCA_030765845.1. Lineage (NCBI taxonomy): Bacteria > Pseudomonadati > Candidatus Cloacimonadota > Cloacimonadia (SeqCode) > Cloacimonadales (SeqCode) > Candidatus Stygibacter > Candidatus Stygibacter australis. Next base: position 16,582 of record JAVCDJ010000268.1, on the reverse strand, counting down.
CCAAAACCCAGTCCATTTGCTATCAACAACACTTGATCATTAGCTATTATAGTGTTGTTTGCCATAATTTCTATTGTGCAGTATTCTGAACCGAGCCAGTTTCCTGGAGCAGTGATAGTGATCAGGCTATCTGCCAGGGTCTGAATAGAGAAGTGCTCACATTCTTCAGCAATAATCGAGAATTGCCGGGGAAGATTACCGGAAAATTCTGAGATTGGGAAAGTAATGGTCTCTGAGGCAGCCAATGAAATTGTTTGAGGTAAATATATATAGGGCTGCACTCTATCGAGCAATTGCTGATAGATAATATCCGAAACCGGGTAATTTAGCTCGCGGAAACGTTGTCTGAGATCAAGGTCAAAGGCATAAGAGATAGCAGCCGTCATTAGAGTAGCCCGGAAACTGTCCGCCTGAGGGGAATCTTCGTTCTGAGCAAATGAATCTGCCATTTCCTGATCAAAAGTAGCCAGAAGACGCATCATTCTCTGGAGCGGAATACGGTAACCCATATCATTCAATTCTGTCTGTTCCATAAAGACATAAGCAGCAGACATAAAGGTGTATAGCGTTTCATCATTCGCTGTGAAGGGATCATTCCAGGTTTCAAAGGTGAGAGGATTCAGAAGCCAGGAATTAGTGTCAGGATCATAAATGCCATCGCAATACCAGTCATACATTCTTCGAAGCAGCGAGGCTGACGCTTCACCACTTTGCTGAATATTGAGAGCAATCTCAAAAGGAATATTATAAAATTCATAATTATTAAGCAGCACCGCAATCGTCACATGCTGAAATATTTGTGCCATAATCTCAGAATAAAGGCAATTTGCCGGTCCATCTATTTTACCGCCGTAATAGTAATCAGCCGGAAAGTTAAGCGTGAAATTATGTCCCATCTCATGACATAAGGAAGACCATTGGATATTTACACCCAGCGAGGCATCATTTGCACCAAAACACACCGGATCAAGATACCAAAGACTGTATAGCCCCATAGCACCAGCATCCTTCATCACAACCTGATGGAAACTGCCATCCGGGGCATAGACATCATTGTTACAGAGATCATACTGGATATAGGCAGAAGTAGTGAGCACGGATTCTATCTGGGAACGGGTCATATTTGTGAATGTATTATCCTCAAAAAATGAAAGCGTTTCACCTGAACCGTATTCTGGCATACGACTGCCAAACTGGATAGCATGATCCGGGATAGTAACCTGCACAAATGGGTCATTAATACCGATATTTTCATTGAAGGCTTCATTTATAACTACCAAACTGCTTGTGAGTGGCTGATTATTATTGAAGCCATTGGAATAATGAGCAGTAACCTGGATCAGGTAATTAGTATCAAGGTTTTGATATGTGTGGTAGCAGGGGAAAAATGCTGTCTGCTGCGTATCATCACCCCAATCCCAGGTAAGAGAGTCAGGAGAGCCATGCACCCAGCCATTGATGAAAACCTGGTTTTCTTCTGGAATTATATAATCAATATTGATTTGTAATTGAAGTCCATTACCAATAATAACATCATAAAAATTGAAATTATCAAACTCATCACTAATGTAATTCACAATGAAGCTTTGTGAGATCGTGTTTTGAGAAATATCTGTAGCAGTAACAGTTATCTGATCGAAACCATAACATATTGCCGGAGGAATAATACTAAGTATATTATCTTCCTGACTGTATTCTGCATTTTGGGCATCAATCGTAAAAGAAAGCTGATCTCCATATATCAGATCTGGATCTGAAAAATAGTCCAGCAAGTCTAATTGTACCTGCTCATTAGCATTAAGAGCATATTCTGGAATCTGCCCAACGATATACGGTGGGTCGGGTACAGCAGCTACATATACCAGGAATGTATCTGAGCAGGAAAACTGCAATTCAGGACTATTCGCTTGAACAATAATATAATTATAGCCGGAAAAATCAGGCTCTGGTTGAACAAGCAGTGAATCATTATCAATGTAACAATTTATATTTTCTGCTGTGAATTGCCATTGCAGGCTTTCTGGCATCAGAGACCAGTAATTTCCTGAAATATCCCAGTATTGGTCATCATCTTCCTGTACAACAAAAGAAGCAGGAAAATCAAGAGTGATACCACCAGTAACTCTCCCAGTAAGCTGAGTAAACAGTTCATCATTTATTGGAAAAGCCAAATCAGTGAAATGTTCCCGCAGATCAGCACTAAATCCATAACTAAATGCAGCTATCATCAGAGTAGCACGTACTTCTTCTGCTGCTGGTGAATTGACCGAGGCACCCCAGGCAATCTGAAGTTCAGAGTCAAAAAGCTGCAGCAGTTCCATAGTTTTTTTTATGGCAACGCGATACTCCACTTGCAGCGAATCAGCCACCACAAAGAATTCATAGGCAAGAGTCATAAAGGTATAGAGCGTTTCATCCCAGGTAGTTCCCGGATCATTCCAGCTTTCATACTGGAGTGGTTCACAATCAAACCAGGGATCATTAGGATCATCATTTCCATACAGATAGATATCCCGATTAAAGCGCAGTATTTGAAAAGACTGCTCCATGGAATCTGTGATATTACTGGCAATGCCTGCATCAAGTCCATATTGAGCACTTTCATTGATCACATAATAACCCGTGATGTGTTGAAATATCTGAGCCATTGTTTCCGAAAAAATGGCATTGGCACAACCATCAATTTTACCACCATAATAATATTCAGCGGGACTGTTCAAGGTGATATTATGCCCCATCTCGTGGAAAAAAGATGACCAGCCTATGTTGGATGCCAAAGTGGAAGCACTTACCCCAAAAGCTACCGGGGAAGTGTACCAGAGAGAATACATCCCAGCAAAATCTTCATCTTTCAGCATAAACTGATGAAAAGCATCATTAATTAGAAATATATTGTTATTAGCATAATAGTATTGCAAACTGGCAGCCAGAGAAAGCATATATTCAATATCATCACGCTGCCAGAGTGAAAATTCGTCATCAGAAAAACCTTCCAGACCCTGCGGAATACCATAACCTGGCATCCTGCTGCTTAAAAGAATACTGGTTTCAGGTATATATACTAAGAGATCTTCATTAAGCGGTACTGGATTTATCTGAATAGCAGTGAAACGCAGATATTTCTCTTTGGAATATTCATAATAGCCATTATATCCTTGGGGGTAGCTGGCAGTTACGGTTAATAAATAATCCTGCTGTAGATCCTGATAAATATGAGCATTTGGGAAAAAACCGTATTCCACCGGACTGCCATCACCCCAATCCCAGGCAAGCTGCTCGGGAGAGCCTTCAATGTATCCGGTGATTTCCACAAATCCTGTTTCCAGCACCTGCTCATTGATTGAAAGATTGAGCTGAATACTCTGATCATTGATATATGGTGAATAGGAGAAATCCTGTGCTAAGAGGCTTGTGACAAATAATACTATTATACAAATTATACATTTTTTCATATTTTAGATAAAAAAAAGAGCAGACCGCAAAGAACGCAAGTCTGCTCCTACATTTGTTATTATACTACTTCATCAAGATAACTTTTTGAGTAGTCGATTCATTATCAGTTTGCAGTCTCATAAAATATACACCAGAAGCCTGATTTGCAGCATTCCAGGTGACACTGTGAACACCAGTATTAAAATGATCATTAACCAGTTCAGCTACTTTCTGTCCGCGGACATTATAGATATTAATGGCAACATCAGAAGCCTGGGCGAGTTCAAAACTGATAGTAGTTTCAGGATTGAATGGATTAGGATATGCTCCATTTAAGCGAGTAGAAACAGGAATATAGCTCTCAAATTCAAAGAAGATATCTTCCCCCGGAGCAGTAGTTATACTTGCATCAAGCTCAGTTACGCTACCGTTGTGAAATAATTTGAAGTGAACTGCTTCAGGTTCTTCACCATTGATGACCAATGATACATAACCATTAGTGATCTCTGTTACTGCCCGGCATTCTCCATCTACAAAGGCACCAATCTGACCATTCATGAGGTCAATATGAGCATAAGCACAGGTGCTATTTGTATAAATCACAGGATTCCAGTAGTAATTGTGTTCAGTAGTATTTACAGCACTTCTGGCAGCTTCAGGATAGTGGAATATCAGGTCAGTATTTACATTTACCCAGTAACCGTTTGTTGGTTCTAAAAATTCAAGAGTATTAAAGGTAGAAGGTAACAACGGATCATAACTTTCCATAATACTTTTCACTTTTACCAATTGGGAATTATTGATCAATATGGCAAAGGCATATTCAACAGCATACGCTTCTTGAGGAATGAATGCAACAAGATTCCAGCCGGATGAAAGGTCAATATCTGTACTAACTGCCAAAGGAGTACCACTAAGCTCTAAAGTAACCAGTGCATCAACATTGATCCAATATGCTTTTCCATTATCAATAGTTGATAATGTATTAAAAGTAGATGGAAGATCAGGATCATAACTTTCCAGAATACTTTTCACTTTAACCAGATTATCCATAATAGGAGCTAGAACTACTTCAATTGAATCATTTACAATTGTGATATTAGAACTCCACAGATTCCAGCCAGGATTAAGATCTGCTGAAATAGTAGTATCTACAGACCAGACAAGTTCGTCCATAGTGGCATCCAGATACCAGGGTGTATAGTCCACAGGCTTAGCAGGTGTCCAGGTAGTATCAGGAGCAATTGGAGCAGTTAGGTCAACAATATTATCTAAAGGATATATATCACCCCACCAGTTATAAGTGGCATCGAGCGTATCACCAGTAAGCATAGAACTCTGGTTCCAGATATTAACTTCGCGGCTATCTCCAAATGAGTTTTCAGAAATAGTCACAGTACCAAAACAGTCATGCTGCAAATTAATAGTAGAGAGACCATCATAACTCATACCTGTGAAAATGTTGCCGGTTACATTGATATTGCCGGTATTAACAAATTCTATAGAGCGAACAGTATCAGCGAAAGTATTTTCGACAATATTTGCATTTCCACCATCAAAGAAAATGGCTGCAAAAGAAGGGCTTACCATTTCACCAAAAGTATTACCAGTAATAGTAATTAAACCAAACTGATTGGATTCATTTTCAATTGAACGAGCACAACCTTCAATAACATTATCCTGGATTGTATTATCAAAATCTCCACCAGTGCTTACAGAAATACCATAAGGGCGGACATTATATAGACTATCTGGATGAGATCCCTCTATCAGCAGTGAATATGTAGGTAAATCAATATCATTATCATTCACCAGGATTCCATATGAACTATTTCCAATCAAAAAGCCATAAAGCAGATATTCCTGAGTGGATGAAATTGAATTACCTGTAAATGTACAATCAATAGACGAACCGCTGCTTATTCCCCACTTGGTGAATTCAGAAACTGTATTATTTTGAATTAGCATATTCACACTATTAGATATATTGATTGAACCAGCATTATTGGTAAAAGTATTTCCACTTACTTCACCGCCATTAGAATCATGACAAATAATCGCTGTACCATAACTTGTACCATCTTCAATATTGAAGCCTTCCACTGTATTATTATAGAAATACGCCGTCAGGTTTTCCCAGAAGAAAACACCATATTTGATTGGGTTATCTACGCTGTTCTGAATATTCAAGTTTTGAATTGTTACTACAATAGCATCATTCGCATTATCACCGCGAACAATCAAAAGACTATTGGCAGAACCAAAATCTGTAGGTGGAGTAAGTATTGCATTTCCCTCTCCCTGCAATACTAAATTCTTTTCGATCAGAATAGTTCCAGCATAAGTTCCTTCTGGAACTATGACTGTATCGCCATCAGCAGCGCGATCAATGGCATCCTGAATAGTTTCATCACCTGTAACAGTAATAATTTCAGCTCCCAGAGCTAAAAAAGCAAACAGTGTAATAAGTAAAATTACTTTTTTCATATTTCACCTCTCCAAAGTATTTTTATATAATCCATAAAATATTAATGCAAGTCTTATTCCAAACCGTGAGGAATACATCACACAATTCATATTTCATTATTTTTATATAATTTACGCTGTCTTCATCCTGAAAATGATCAATTTGATATAATTCTTCAGCTGTTTTTCAGGCGAAAACGTGTAATAATGGGCGAAAACGCTATTCATCATGCTCGAAATCATACTTTTTTATTCGTCGTTTAAGTGCATCTCGGGAAATACCTAATAATTTTGCTGCATTTATTCTGTGACCGTTTGACTGCTTCAAGGCTTTTTCGATCAATTTCCTTTCATGATAGTCTAAATTTAGATTATCAGAATCAATATCATCCCCAGATTCCGAAGGTAAAAAATATAAGTCTACCATCATCAAGACATTATCATCCCTGATGATTATCATAGCTCTTTCTATCATATTCTTCATTTCCCTCACATTTCCGGGAAAGGAGTAAAGGCGAAGTTGAGAAATTACACTTTTATCAATTCTGGGAAGTTTCTTTTTAAACTTCCTGGCATAGAATTTCAAGTAATGTGAAAAGAGAAGATCAATATCTTCCTTTCTCTCCCTTAAAGGCTGCAATTGCATGGTAAATGTATTCAGTCTATGCAAAAGATCATTACGAATACTATGTCCCGAGATCATTTCCTGAATAGACTGGTTAGTTGCAGATAAAATCCGAACTTTCACCTTTTTCTTTTTGGAAGAACCCACTGGCATAATCTCACCTTCTTCAATCACACGCAGGAGCTTTACCTGCATATTCAACGGCATATCAGCGATTTCATCCAAGAACAGGGTAGAACCATTAGCAAGTTCAAAATAACCCTGTTTGTTTTCCGTAGCTCCAGTGAACGCCCCCTTCACATGTCCGAAAAACTCGCTTTCCAGTAAATTCTCAGGAATGGCACTGCAATTAACTGCGATAATTGGCTTTTTATGAAGTGGACTACCATAATGGATAAGTTTTGCTACGATCTCCTTTCCCGTACCACTTTCACCTGTTATCATTACATTGGTTTCTATATATGGAGCAATCAGGCAAATATCCTTTTTAATATCTCTGATATGATTGCTTACACCAATAAAATTCTGCTGTATTTTGTGATATTCAAGATCGTTAATTGTACTGGTCTGCCTACTCACCTGATTGAGCTGCTGTCTAACAATGTGATATCTTTTAGTTCTTTCCACTGCAATAAGTAAATCCTTGGGTTTAAATGGTTTAATTAGATAATCAAATGCTCCGTAACGCATCGCCTGAATAACAGTATTCATGTCACCATGCCCAGAAATCATGATTACAGATAATTCTGGAAACTTGCCTTCAAGCTCCTGCAATAAACTCATACCGTCTTTGCCAGGCAGCCTGATATCAAGAATTAAAATATCTATTGATTTTTCAACTATAAATTCATCTATATTGTCAGCTCTCTCCAGAGTATATACAGAATATTCTTCTAATTTCAAGAATCTGGCAATTTCCATCAGGATACCACGGTTATCATCCACTATCAATATTTTTTCACGATTCATCTATCTCTCCATTTACGGATATATATGGTAATTTTATCACAAATTCACACCATTTTCCTTTCTCACTGAATACCTGAATATCTCCCTTCATTTCTTTGACAACATTATAAATTATTGAAAGCCCCAGTCCAGTGCTATCTTCCTGAGTACGATTACTATAGAACGGCAGAAATATTTTATTTAGATTTTCGGATTCAATTCCTATTCCATTATCTTTGACTTTAATAATGACATATTGAGTATCAAAATATGTAGTTATCAGCACTTCTCTTTGAGATCGTATTTCTTTGAGAGAGGTTATAGCATTACTGATCAGGTTAATAATTATTTCATCAAATCTTATCCGGCTGCCTTTCAGGTAAATTTTATTCTCTGAATATTTTTTTATAATATTTATATTATTATTGTGAATCTGAGTCAAATTCCACTTCAGTGCTTCATCAATTCTATTATTCAATTCAAAGAGTTCGCTGAACGATGTACTTTGAGAGGTATAAGATAAAATTTTCTGGATAAAATCTGTTAATCGGTCCATGCTTTCCTGCAAATGATTAACTTTTATCAATAATGTATTTTGATCAAGTTTATTTTCTTGCAGATTACGAATCAGGTTTTCCATCGTAAAGGTGATAGTAGTTAATGGCTGATTTATCTCATGGGCTATTCCAGCTGTCATTATTCCCAAACTTGCCATTTTCTCGTTTAAGATCAATTGACTTTTCAATTCTTCCTGATACGTGATATCCATAATTGAGAGACAAAAATAATTTACTTTGTCGATTATAATTGGGAAGACTTTGAATTTCATTATTTTCTGGATAGTAGCTTCAAATTGGATTTCATTACCAAAGTCCTCTGTAAGCTTCTGCCAGATAAGAGTACCATCACCGGATACTATCCGTTCAATAACTTGCCGGATATCATTTCCAATCACATCCTCACTAGCAAGTAGTGATATATGTTCTGCTTCTGCGTTCCAATCGCTGATCTTGTAATTAGTATCAACTATAACCAACCCTTCCCGGATTTGACTGAATATGCTCCTAAATCTAACTTCATTATCCTGAAGCTGTTTCTTGAGTTCAATAAAACGAAGATTTTTGATTATCTGCGTGCCAAACTGCTGGATACCAGGAATAAGCTGCGGAATGTTTTTTCCGATATTATGCTTACCTCTGATCCTGATAAAACCTTGTAGATAATCATTGTTAATGGGAACATTCTGAATTACCTGGGCATCACCTGATAACTGATTATCAGTCTTTTCATAATCACCAATCTTAACCGTTATCTCGATATTTTTAGTTTCTTCAAATACCAGTCTTAAAAGATCAATAACCCAATTCACAAGTCCTTCGATACTCTCAGTTTCTGATTCATCAAAATTTATTAATTCATTTCTGATATTCAACATTTTGGTGATACTGCTTATATGTTTCTGCTGCTCTTCAATTAGTTTTTTCTTCTTAATATTCAATCTGATATATAGAAAAATTATGCTTGATAATAATATCGCAAAAGCTATTGAGAAATAGATTATATCGTGCTCTCGCTGCCGGCGAACACTAATGATTTCATGGAGTTTCCTGATCTCAAGTTTCTTCTCTGCCAAACTTTGTCTACTCACAGTTCGCACCACATCAAGCTTGTGCTCAGCATCCAATACACTATCCTGACAAACTCCAAATTTCCGTTCAAATTCCAGACTTAACTGATAATTCCCTGCTGATTCATGAAAGTCTGCCATAGTTCGATAATATTCCCTGAGAATAGGGTAATTATGAGCTTTTGAGGGAAGCGGTTCTATCTCTGTGAGTTGCACCCGACTCTGATCAAGCTGCCCTTGTTCCAGATAAAATCGTCCTAACAAAGCACCGTACAACAACTGTTGATTTAGGAAATTGTGCTCCTGAAAATAGTTGTAAGCAAGTGAAAGGTACTTTTTCTCTAATTCTGGTTTCTGAGTGTGTTTGCCCAATTCTATTAAATTTTGATAACATAATTCAATAATCTTGATATCTGAATGCTGGATTGCTGTCTTTAGAGCTTTCTGGGTATATTGCTCTGCCAGTTTATAATTATGCAGTCGGTTTTCCAAAATCCCATAATTGAGATAATACTGCCTCCAATCAGATTCAGTAACTTCACTAACCAACAAAATCTGTTGTAAATCATCTAAGAATTCCCGGGCTTTATCATACTCTTCTGTATATATATAACAGTTACAAATATTATTGTACAATTTCCATAGTGGAAATTCCACTTTATATTTCAACAATAACTCAATTGCCTTTTCATAGCATTTCACTGCTTCATCGTATTCGATAAACCTGTTTTGATATATATAACCTAAATAAAAATAGGAACTTACAGTAAGTGCATAATCTTTGATATCATAGCTGAGCTCTAAAGCTTCATAGAGGGTGGAAAAACTGTTGTTCCCAAGCTTGTCATATTCCCGGTTCTGAATATAGAAATTACCACGGTTTAATTTGTTCTTAATGATTTCTTCATTTGCAGACACTTTCTCAAAGAGTTCAGTAGATTTCCTGATATTTGGTAAGAATTCATCAGAATTGTTAACCAGCAGATTATATAGAGCATAATATCTGTAGGCTATTCCTGCAAGGTAATTATCATCAGTAATTTCTGCTTCCCTGATCAAATTATCAATCTCTGTCTTGAATTCTGTCAATTTCACTTGATCAGTCCTGCTTTGCTCCAAACTCTGATACATTTTTCTGATTTCCCTTACAGAGTCAGAATCAGAAAGTGTTGCCCAGAGATTTGCTGAAACAAACAGCAAGACCACCCAAACACAGATTTTATTCTTCATTTAGTAAGTTTGTGTTTTTGGTACAGCAAGTCAATCATTATCTCTGTTTACTCAATTGGGAATTCATCAATGATCCCCATATAATATCTTAATACCAGAGAAGCATCGAAAGCTTCAACTGCGTCATTTCCATCTACATCAGCGCAATCAATTCGCCATTCTTCCCAGGGCAGAGGAGCAAAAGGTTCAGGATCAAGTCCCGCAAAATACATCAATATCAGAGAGGCGTCATAAGCCTCCACAATACCATTATTATCTATATCTCCCAAAATATATTCATTCATACTGCTGATTAGATACTCATACATCGCATCATCAATAGGGAAATTTAACCCACTGAATTCCTCTCTTAAATCCTGATTAAATCCATAAGAAATTGCCGTTACCATCAGAGTTGATCTAAAAATTCCTGCCTCAGGGTCATCCTGCCACTGATTCCATAAAGAATGTAATTCCTCATCCCATAATTGCAATAATGCACACATCCTTTGCAGGGGTATTCTATAGCCGGATTCTGTATATTCTCCATCAATATTAGCCTCTGCGTGCAGGCAAAATCTATAGGCAAGAGTCATAAAAGTCGGCAAAGTTTCATCATAAGATGGCGTACCCGTATCATTCCAGGCACAGAAATTCATTCCTTCATTAATATACTGTTCATAAAAGCTTCGCATTATCCCAATTGCTGATATTGCCGAGTTTTCTACTTCAAAAGACAGATCAACTGGTATGCCATATTCGTTTTCATCTCCCAGACAACTATTAAGTATCTCATAAGCTGCTGAGTGCTGAAATATCTGTGCCATCGTCTCAGAATATATACAATTGGCAGGTCCATCAGATTTGCCTCCATAAAAATATTCTGCTGGCATATTCAAAGTCACGTTATGCCCCATTTCATGAAAAAATGAGGACCACTGGATAGAGCTGCCAATTCCATAATCGCCGGATTGAAAACTTACCGGGCGCGTAAACCATAGCGAACTCATACCCCCAAAATTCGGGTTTCGCAGCAAAACCTGGTTAAAACCGTCATTAGTCAAAAAGACATCGCCATTCACAAAATCAAATTCAATATCTGCACAAACGGAAAGTATATATTCAATCACTGAGCGGTTATAAATGGTAAAGAAGCTATCATCAAAAAAAGTCAAACCTGCCGGTAATCCAAAGCCGGGAACGGTTTCTAACGGAATCATTGTCTCCGGAATAGTTACTTCTGTAATTGCCGGTAATTCAATGAAATTATCTTCAGAAACTTCTACATATCTTACCAATACACTGCTTTGGGCTGGCTGATTATTATTATACCCATTATTATACAATGCTGTAACTTCAACAATATAATTCTGTGTTATATCTTCATAATGATGTGTTTGAGGGAAAAACCCGGATGTGTTTGTATTATCGCCCCAGTCCCATTCTATAGTATAAGGATATCCAGAAACACCTCCACTAACCGTAACATTGCCATATTCATCCATTTCAGTGACATTTAAGGACAGTGTGGAAATACTGCCAAACAGATATTCCTTAAAATTAAAATACTCCTGGTTTGTATTTCCCGGAATCTGAATCTGAAAAACTGAGCTGAGCACAGTGTTTCCGGAGAAATCATTAACCTCCAACCAATAGTAATATGTACAAAATTCCATAACAGGTAATTCATCAGTAAAATCATAATTAACAATTTCATTACTATTCCCACTCCCAGGTATTAATTCAGAATTTATTGTCTGGGCAGTGCTGATATTATTGATCTCTGATCTGTAGATATTCCAGCCTGAATTATCATTTTCAGATAATGTAAACCACTCGATCAGAACATTATCTGTCTCTAACTGGTATGTAGCAGTTATTTCACCATATTCGCAGATAGGCGTTATTTCATCTCCCAGAACAAATTCAATCTGGTAAGTTCCGGCAGCCGCCGAACTGCAACCATCCACGATTAGGAAATAATTACCATTATTTAGTGATAGATCAGTCAATGATGAAAGCATATCATCTGCATTTGTATCATACTCCACAGCATTATCATAATCAGGCTCATTCGTATTATAATATAAAGCTATCTGAGTATCGAAATCTGCTTCTACTATATTTATATTCAGTAACTGATTAAAATTTTCATCTATATTAAAAGAATATACTATGTCCTTGTAATCTTCTCCATAAGGCAATGAATAATAATCATGAAAAGCCTCGGTATCCTGGCTATCAAAAAAATCTCCTGAACTTAGCTCAATTTCAATTGCACCGGCAATTACATCACCAAACTGCATTAATGAACCAAGCTCTTCGTCCCGATACCAGGGAAAATATTCTACTTTGTCAGAAATAAAAAAACCATCTCCGGTAGGATTAGTATAATGACTTGGTCCGTGTTCACTACCCCAGTAATTAAACCTTGCATCTATCTCCTCAACCTGTTGATTTCGCAGCATGCTGGAACCCATATTCAAGAATACATTCTCGTGGATCGTAACTGATTGTGACGGTGAAGGCTGGATTTCTATAAAATTATAAGTTGCACCACTTAAAACATTATCATTGATCACGACATCACCTGCCCCATTAACTTCTATCGGTCTATCAATAGCACCCGATTCTGTGGTGATCGTATTATTGCTGATATTGACATTAGCTTCAGATATAACTCGTATCCCTCCCCAACGTGAATTTACAATCGTGAAACCGGAAAAACCTGCAGTGATATTACCCGCAAATTTTACTGCCCAGTATTGAAAGCTATTTATCATACCACCTGATAATACCGGCTGGTCTATTCCAATAATTTGTATGTCTTTATCAATATAAAGATTTTCTTGATAATACCCTTCATAAACATAGATATTATCACCATTCTCCGCCGCCTGTATTGCCGCACCAATCTCCTGGAACTCCTCTCCTGAGCCAACATATAAGTCAGTAGCACAAAGACTGCCAGCTATAATGACGAATATTAATAAAAGTAAAGTTCCTCTCAATATCTCTCCTTTTTACAACATTGTTCATATTCCACAATCCCCGGTTTTACGGATTACACGCTGAGAACAAGAGTTTTGAACAGTACTCTGGGCAAGACTTTTGGACGACCTGTCAACTACCCAGTTACCAATTCAAGTAATGTAAATAAACCCGACAATCCAGCCTGATATTAATTCAATCTCCCATTCATCAATCATTTCCTGCGTACACGACCATCCTGGTCTGGATTACATTCAAATCCAATCCAGAGCTGGAAGCTCTGGTTACGCAAAACCCCTGAACGGTACTCCCAGCCTGATATTACATTAATCTCCCGTTTATCAAGTCGTCCCGAAGTCCAGCCCGGATTACCGTTCAAAACTCCTGTACTAATCTGCGAAACCTGAGCTAATTATTAGCCACCAGTTAAAAAACTGGTGGCTAATGATATAATCACCTAACTTCATCTTCTATATTCACGAGTTCGGTCATTCTGAAGTCCAGTCTTCGACTCACGTCTCACACGATTCACGTCTCACGACTCCCTTTACTTCAACAGAATCATCTTGCCTGTTTCCACTGTATTAGCGTAGTTCATTACAGCAAAATATATTCCTGATGATACTAATCTTCCCTGGCTATCATTACCATCCCATACCAGATTGATTACCTGATCCACTTCACTATCGCTGATTTCTCGATTACATAGTTCTCGTACCTTCTGTCCCTTTAAATTGAAGATATCTACCTTCACTTGTCCCGGACTTTCCAGACAGAAACTGATTGTTGTCTGAGGATTGAATGGATTGGGATAATTTCCCAGCAGTCCATAAGTTAATGGAACATCTGGAGATTGCCCATCATCCCCACCAGGAATTTGGAGAGCGATTGGACCAAATTTATCCGTATCACCCGAGTAACTTACACTTTCCAGCCAGTAATAGTATTTTTGTTCCCCTACTACTTCATACTGGTCTTCAAAACGATAGTTAGTGGCGTTTGATGATGAACCTGCGCCACTTATTATCTCAGCATTGATTTTCTGTGAGCTATTAATATCTTCTTCAGTATTCCTGTAAATATTCCAACCACTGTTACCATTTTCACTCATTGTTGTCCACAGCAGTACAGGTATTTTCTCCTGTAAGGTGGCTGTAAATGAAGAAAGGGTTACTGGGAGAAGAGCATCTTCACCTCCGGCAGGAACATATTCACTAATAGCTTCATCTCTGCTGCCTGATGAAAAATAGGGTATGTTAGAGAATACAATACTGTTACCCTCATAATTCTTCACGACTCCTGCTATATCTTCCAGATCTTCCCACTCTGAAGTGTAATTGTTTCTTCGCAATATCGTCAAACCAAACATATTGTAGATAGTCATACCAGTTAAATCAAATTCCATGTCAAATGTACCTACATTGCCCGCAGATGAAGCAATCTGCCAATATCGCTCAGAACTGACTGTCATTATGTCACCAGGCAGATTACCATAGGTGGAGGGCTGACAACTGAACCGGGCAGCAGCAATTGTTGTTGCTGCATGATTGCCTGTAAATGCCATTTCCAGATTAGCAGTTGGTAATTCAATTGGGGCAGTAATATTCTCACCTACTTCTTCTTCTACTTCCTCTGGTGGATTTACCGTATTATCTATCAGTCGCTCATACCAGTAATTGCTGATGGGAAAACCTAAGGCAGCAAATTCACTGCGCAAGTCCTGATCTACTCCATAAGATATTGCTGCGACCATAAATGTCGAACGGAAAGTTGCTCCATCACTCGAATTTACTGAAGAATCATACTCATCATGCAATTCTTCATCAAATTGCTGTAATACACTCATCAATCTTTGAACTGGGACTTTATAAGCATCTACATCATAATCTGAACCAGTGGTTGCTTCCACTTTCTCTATGAATTTATAGGCTAATTTCATGAAGGTCTCCAGCGTCTCATCCACTCCGGTAGTGCTGGGATCATTCCAACTGCAGAAAGAATCATAATCTGCTGCTCCGCTTTTCAATGTCATAAATGAACTTTCCAAGCTGCTACGAATCTCATCTTTCAATGCTACATCAAATCCATAATCTCCATTCACGATCTCATAACCTGCGGCATGGGCAAATACCTGTGCCAGTGTCTCAGACAATATGGCATTGGCATTACCATCCGTCTTACCTCCAAACCAGTAATCTGCAGGTGAATTCAAAGTAAAATTATGCCCCATCTCATGGAAGAATGAAGACCAGCTAATTGAACTTCCATCTATTGCATCATCCCCGGCAATAAAGGCAATAGGATCTGTGTACCATAATGATGACATGCCTGTGCCGGCATCTCCATTACGAAGTAAAACATGAGGGAAACCGCTGTTAAAACCGGGAGGACTAATACTTATTATATCATTATTTGCCAGTTCTTTTTCTGTAACTGCAGCCACACCAAGCACATATTCGATGTTTGTTCTGGTGATCGTGTTATCTGTGAAATAACTGCTGCCAAATGGATCATAACTTGTGCTTCCAGAACCTAATCGAGCATTACTTAGAAATGTAGATGAACTGGGAATTGTTACCGTAAGGTTAGTGGGAATTGTTATTGGAGATGTTATTACTATGTTATTAAATCTGATCACGAACTCAGCAGAAACTGAAGGTGTTCCATCATTCCAGGAAGCTACTACTTCACCCAGATAATTTAGACTGGTGTTGCTATATGTATGACTTGCATTAAAGAAGCTGGAAGAAGTCTCACCATCACCCCAATACCAGGTTAACTGATTGGGTGCTCCAGACACTCCGCCACCACAGCTTACTTGACCTGAAACATCATCAACTGATAAAATACTTACACTAATAGTATTTGTATTGGTGTCATTTACCAGTCCGGCATAATTAAATGCTTTATCATAGCCAATGGTATATTCCTTAAATGCAGTGACGCCTGTAACTGACCAGACACTACTATTCCGGGTAGCTCCGGCTACAGATTCCCAGGAACTGTCAACAGCATCATCTCGGCACATCAGGATTGAATTTCCCAATGTTGTTATTCCTATAATTCCAGTCATATCAAAGTCCAAATCTCCTGTCACACTGCCAGTTTCCTCACAACCCCACACTACTGCAGTACGTGAATTGAACCCGTCAGGATAGCGTTCACCAGTAAATTTCTGCAGTAATGCTGTCTTACTACCATACACATATCCCTCCAGATAATTTGAGGATCCCGCACCTGTCAGCGTTACTGTCATTTCAGCATCACTTTCTCCAATCTCTGTG
>JAVCDJ010000267.1 GCA_030765845.1 Candidatus Stygibacter australis | reverse complement strand
CAAAATCCCTCAGGATTTTGCGATTGCCAGTTCCAGGTATCTCTGCACATTGACAATATATCTTTATCCGCCGACCAGTTCAATTCAGTATTAGCAAGACTGGCATCAGCATAAATAGAAGCAACATCCCCAGCCCGTCTGTCCACTATTTTATAGGGTATTTCTTTACCAGAAGCTTCCTGAAAAGCCTCAATTATTTCCAGCACACTATAACCTTTGCCAGTGCCAAGATTATAAGTTACTACTCCGGGATGAGAATTTAATCTCTGCAAAGCTTTCAAGTGACCTTGAGCCAGATCCACTACATGGATATAATCTCTTACTCCAGTACCATCAGGGGTATCATAATCATTCCCAAAAACGTTTAATCTTGGCAATTTACCAACAGCTACCTGAGCAATATATGGCAATAAATTATTGGGAATACCATTAGGATCCTCTCCGATTTTACCTGAGATATGAGCTCCAATAGGATTAAAGTAGCGTAATAAAGCAATATCCCATTGGGGATCAGATATATTCACATCTTTTAAGATATCTTCTATCATTAATTTAGTTCTGCCATAAGGATTAGTTGGCTGAACAGGGAAATCTTCTTTTATAGGTACCTTATGAGGATTTCCATAAACAGTTGCTGAGGAAGAGAACACTATCTTCTTCACATTATATTTTTGCATGCAATCCAGCAGGTTCAGTGTTCCAGTTATATTATTATGATAATAGAGAAGCGGTTTTTCAACTGATTCCCCAACCGCCTTTAAACCAGCAAAATGGATCACCGCATCAAATCTATTATTTCTAAAGATTTCCTCAAGAGCTGGTTTATCAAGCAGATCATCAGGAAAAAATGTGACTTTTCGGTTACTGATCTCCTCTATTCTTATTATGGATTCTTTTTTGCTATTAATCAAGTTGTCGATAACGGAAACATTAAAACCTGCCTGAAGAAATTCCAGAGTAGTATGGCTGCCAATGTATCCTGCTCCCCCCGTAATTAGGACTTTCATCATCCCTCCTGTAAATTAAATGCACTATGAATAATATTTAAAGCCTTGTTCTCGTCTAACTGGCATATCAAACATGAAATTGTTGAATATGAATCGGAAGCCATTTCAATCATCACATCTTCGGCTTCCAGGTTTTTTATTAGTTTTGCCATAACTCCCGGTTGTCCTGTCATAAAGGATCCAGTAACAGTCACTTTACAAAATCCACTCTGTATATTGCTTTTAACATTATTCTTTTTAAGCAGAGAAGCAGCAAATTTACTTATTTCTTCTTCAATTACAAATGAGACATTTCCTTGAGCTACACAAATAAAATCCAAACTAATTTCTGAATCAGAAAAAGCAGAAAATATCTTACTCAAATGTAAATCGGAAGTAGTTTTTATTTTAACCAGAGAAAGATCAGATTTTGAAGTTACTGCTGTTACAGGTTTGTTTCTTGTACAGGGCTGAATGCATGTACCATGCTTGCCAGTCCAGGTTTTGCCTAATAAAAGAGGAATTTTCCGATCAGATAACTGACTTATTGCCGGGGTATGTACAATCTGAGCTCCATTACCTGATAATTCAGAAATCTCCGAATAATCAAGAACTTTGATTATTTGAGCATCTTTGACGATATGTGGATCAGCAGTATATAAGCCTTCAACATCTTTGAATAATTCCAGTTGAGTGGCTTCAAGAGCTCGTGCTATCAGTGCTGCAGTAGTATCACTTCCCCCTCTGCCCAATGTAGTAATTTCTCCGGTTGAATTAATACCCTGGAAACCACAAATAACAGGAATCCTTTTTTGTTCTATTTTATCTAATATATTGGCAATATTGATATTTTCTACTTCTGCCTTATTATAAGAATTGCTTGTGAGAATACCTGCTTGCCAACCAGTGATTGCTATTGCTTGGAGCCCTTCTCTTATCAATTCCTCTGCGAGCAAAGTGGCAGCAATGATCTCACCGCATGAAGAGATCAATGCTTTGTGCCTGTCACTGCTTTTTTCCGGAAGAATATTAAGAAGAGTATCAGTTGAATAATTGTCTCCTCTCCTTCCCAGAGCAGAAACTATGATCACCGGGAAGAAATAATTATCCAGACGAGATTTGATAATATTAATCACTTTCTGTCTAATATCTTTTGTTTGCAGAGAACTCCCGCCAAATTTGAGAACTGATATCTTCATAATAGTTTGTTTTTTATCATGTAATCGGCAATTTGAACAGCATTAAGAGCAGCACCCTTTCGAAGATTATTTGATACTATCCATAAACTTATCCAGTCATCTCCTAATAAATCCTGTCTAATTCGTCCCACAAGAGTATTATCATTATCTTCTGAATCGAGTGCAGTGGGGTAGAGGTTAATGCCAGGATTATCCATGATCTGTAGATTTGGAGTATTATTTAGTATTTCGCGCACCTGATCGGGAGTAACTGACTTCTGAAATTGAATCTGGACAGACTCTGAATGCCCATAAACCACTGGTACTCTTACAGCAGTAGCTGTAAGAGCTAAACCAGGATTTGATAATATCTTCCTGGTTTCCTGGATTATCTTCATCTCCTCTCCGGTATAACCATTGTCATTAAACACATCAATTTGAGGAATCACATTTCCTGCTATCTGGTAGGGAAAATGTAAAATCTCCAAAGGAATACCTTCTACCTGTGCTTTCAATTGATTTTCTAATTCCAGAATTCCCTTTTTCCCGGCACCTGAAACAGCCTGATAAGTACTCACTATCACTCTTTTGAGATTGAAAGCAACATGAAGGGGATGCAAAACCTGCACTAGCTGAATAGTAGAGCAATTAGGATTGCCGATGATCAGCTGATGATTGTGCAACGATAGAGCATTAACTTCTGGAACAACCAGCGGAACATCATCATCCAGGCGAAAGGCACTGCTGTTATCAATGAATACTACACCGTTTTCTCGTGCGATTGGAGCCCAGATTTTACTTATTGCAGATCCAGCACTCGCCAGGCAAATATCAATATCTTTAAAACTTTTAGAACTTACTTCCTCAACTTGAAATCTTTTACCTTCATATTCAAGATATGAACCAGAAGAAGAAGAACTCGCTAATAACCGTAATGTATTATATGGGATCTTCAATTGATGAACTATTTTGAGCATCTCTCTGCCCACAGCTCCAGTAGCACCTAATATAGCCAGATTTATTCTATTCTCTGGCATTGATTATCTCCTTCTACCTCTTTTCTCCTCACAAATACCCATCATTATACCAAAAATAGGATAGATCAAATAGATGCAGCCCAGGTTAATTGCATATTCAAGAAGAAGTTGATTATTAATCGCAACAAAATAAATCCCGGATAATATGAAACTCAATATAAACCAGACAATTCCAATCCCCAAGCCCATGGATACCGTAATTTTGTTTCCTTTATGAAGATAGCCACTCATTAAATTGTTTGAATAATCATCAAAAGCAATTGAAGCTGCCAAAAAATATAAGATAAATTTAAAACCAAGAGTCAATTCAGGAAAGATAAATTCATTGAAAATGAAAGGCGCTAACCAGGCAATTATTCCATTAAATACAGCTTTAATCCAATTCATAATTCTTTAAGTGGGGAGCAGGATAACCTGCTCCCTTCCTTATATATTTACATCTCTTCCATTTCTTCCCGGATAGCTTTTGCCAGACGTTTTACGCCTTCACAAATCTGTTCCTTAGAAGAGTAGGAGAAATTTATTCTTAAAGTATTTTTTCCAGAATCATCGCAATGGAATACATCTCCAGTAACAAATGCTACGTTATTTTTTATAGCCCGTTGAAATAGCTTTCCAGCGTCCATACCTTCTGGGAGATACATAAAAAGGAATAATCCACCTTCAGGTTTAGTCCAGGTAACTCCTTCTGGCATTTCCTCATCAAAACACCTCATCATAAGGGCTTTTTTGTCTTTATACATTGCTGTAGTCTTTATTAGATTCTTCTCAAAGTAGCCTTTTGATAAATATCTGGCAGAAATCTTTTGGACAAATGGTGAAGTACATAAATCTGTTGCCTGCTTGCCAACAACAAATTTATCCACAATGTCTTTGTGAGCAATTATCCAGCCAATACGAAATCCCGGAACAAATATTTTTGAGAATGTACCCATCGTTATTACCTGACCAATACCATCAAGAACATAGAGTGAAGTCTGATGTTCTCCCTCAAATCGAAGTTCTTTATAGGGGCTGTCTTCAACTATAAGAAGGTCAAATTCATGAGCAATCTCGATGATCTCTTTTCTTCTAAAATCTGGCATGGTTACACCCGCTGGATTTTGAAAATCAGGGATGATATAAACAAATTTTGGTTTCTTATTCTCAGCAGCAAGATCTTCCACAACTTTTCGTAAGATATCTGAACGCATACCGTGCTCATCAAATTTAATTCCTATCATTTCTGCACCATAAGAGCTAAAGGCACTCAATCCACCGAGATATGATGGTAATCCGCAAATGACTATATCACCACGATCGATAAAAACCTTTGCTAATAGATCAAGTCCCTGCTGACTGGCTGTAGTAATCACAAGATTACTGATATCAATGTCAAAATTCTGTTTCTTATAGAGTTTTACTAATTCTGCCCTTAAAGCAGGATCACCTTCAGTAGCACCATATTGCAGAGCACTTGCGCCATCTTCATTCAGAACTTCCAAAGTGATTTCTTTCAATTGCTCGATGGGAAAAGTGTCTGGAGAAGGTAATCCACCAGCAAAAGAAATCACCTCTGATCGCTGAGTAAGTTTAAGAAGTTCTCTGATAGCAGACCTTTTCATACCCAGAATGTTTGCAGATAGCATGGATTCAAGATTCTTGATCATGATATCCTCCTTTTTCTTTTTATTTTTTTTTAACTATTAATATATTCCAGCATCTGATAACGTTCAAGCTGTAAAACGATGTCTTTATAAATTGTATCATTGATTTTTACGTCAAGTTTATGCTGTTTATTTTTTTCATCATAGTATTCTTCATGAATGGTGCTATTATCTCTCACGAAATTAAGTAAAGAATCCAGTTTCTCTGGAATAATCAGCCTTCGTGTTTGTTGTTGCTCAGAAATGAAGTATTTTATTTGAGAAAGAAGATCATCAAATCCTTCTCTAGTAAAGGTTGATAAGAAAATTGAATCAGGATACAGACCTTTCAATTGTTTCTTTAAAAATGCAAATGAATTGCCCTGCACCAGATCAATTTTATTAAAAATTATTAAGATATTTTTTTGATCCGCTCCTAATTCCAGAAGTACATTTTCTACCGAGTCAATCATATTATCAATTCTACCAATTGTGATATCCACTACATGCAGCAGCAAATCAGCTCTTTGAACATCGAGAAGAGTAGAATTAAATGACTCGATCAGATTATGAGGTAAATTGTTTATGAATCCAATCGTGTCAGAGACAACGAATTCCTGATTTTCAGGAAGTACGACCCTGCTTGATTTTGCATCAAGTGTGGCGAATAATTGATTCGCAGTATAAATATTTTTTTTTGTAATTAAGTTAAATAAAGAAGATTTTCCAGCGTTTGTGTAACCAACAATGGTGATATTAAGAGCTTTATCACGCTTTTTACGCTTGGTCTCAGTAGTAATTCGGATTTCCTCAAGACGTTTCTGGAGAATGTTTATTCTGGTTTTTATCTCACGGCGATCAACCTCGATCTGCTTTTCTCCTGGTCCTCGAAAACCAATTCCACCCTGAATCCTGGACAGATGCTTCCAGCGGTTCTTTAAGCGTGAATAACTATATTCAAGCTGTGCCAGCTCAACTTGCAGCTTTGCCTGCTTGGTTCGGGCATGAGAGGCAAATATATCTAAAATGAGTTCTGTGCGGTCAACAACGTTACATCGAGTAATATTTGCAATATTCCTTGCTTGTGAAGAAGTTAATTCCTCATTGAAGATCAATGTTTGGACCTGTTTTTCTCTTGCGGAACGAGCAATTTCCTGGAGTTTACCTGATCCCATAAATGTACCTGATACTGGGTGCTTAAGATGCTGAATAAATTTCCCCTTCACTGCTACACCAGCAGTTTTTGCCAGTTTCATCAACTCTTCAAAGGACTTAGTAAATTGTTCTTCTTCTTCATCTCGATGCCAGAGACCGATTATAAATACCCTAATTATTGGAATTTCTATTTTAATGGTCGTTTTCTCCTGAAATGAATATTAGCTGGTACTAAGTTTCATAAACCAGAACTTTTTTATTAGTCTGTCGCCAGGTATTGTATTCTTCTTTGATTTCCATCATCCAAAGAGTTTTTCTGTCTTCATTATCAAATGTTACCACATCCATGAAGTGCATTTTACCATCTTTACCTTTGAAACTTTTTTGGGGCAATTCAACCTCAATCTGTCCATTACGGCTTAAAATGGTGATTTCATTCAGTAAAATGCCCTCTTTGATCTCCAACACAGCTCGAGCTTCTACTATGCCGGAGGAAACGTCTCTAAACCTGATTTTCATTTTAACCTCAACTATTTTTTAACAAATCAAAAAAGAAGTTAATATTCCCAACTGTCCAGATATTTCTCTTATTGATTTTTTTGATATATGGATTCATCATATTGTCCGATATCTTTAAGCATTTCTGAAAACCATTTCTGATTGATATCAAAGGGTTTGCCTCCACGTATTCTGCCAAACTCAATGCAGCGCATGCTATTATCAGCTTCATCAATACCTACTACTCCACTTTGTCCATTCAAACCAAAAGTAACAGCCTGATCAGCCGTTTTCATGATCAGATCTAAATCTGCCCGATTGGGGGCAGCAGATCTGGCAAAGTATCCGCTTTTTTGCACCAGTACTTTATCTGCTTCTAATTCACTTTTTAACCTTTTTGCAAACCACTGACCTGGATTTATATCATCCAAACGCACATGATTAAATGCATCACGTGGTACTTCTTGTCCAGCTGATTCCATCTCAGTTACGATTGTCTCTTCTCCAGCACCCTCAGCTAAAAAAATATTCACACAATCATGCTCATCCATTACCTTTTTTAATCTAGTTATTTCCTCTCTGAAGTCGATTAGTAGTTCCGGAATATATATTGCATGAATATCCCATCTTTCTTTAGATAAATTACTGATCAATGGGAAAAAGGTTTTTTGATCAAGATTCTGGCGATATAAATGGGCAGAATATGCTGTTAACCATCCACAATGCCTTCCCATCACTTCATGAATTATCAAATGTCGACTGCTGGTTGTATTCTCATTTACAATATTTTCAAAGAATTTAGCTGATTGTTCCGCTGCTGTCCAGGCACCCAGTGTCTGCTTAATGGGGAAGACGTCGTTATCAACCGTTTTTGGAATTCCCACCACGGTAAGTTCATAATCATTCTGTTCCAGATAAGCAGCCAGTTCTGCTGCTGCTGTGTTTGTGTCATCACCACCAATTGTGTGCAAAATAGTGATCCCATCTTCCTTAAGTCGCAAAGCAGCTACTTCAAGAGGATTATCACCTGGATTAATATAACCTTTTATTAGACAGTCTTTTACATTTGATAGTTTAACTCGGCTATTTCCTAAAATACTGCCACCAAATCCATAAAGCATCTCAGCAACATGCAGAAGAGATTTACTGAGTTCCAGCTTCTCATTGGTTAATAAACCACGATATCCATATTTATATCCGACAATTTCAATTTCTGGTACAAGTTTTATATATTGCCTAATCAGGCGGCCAACTGCAGAAGAAAGGCAAGGTGCCATTCCACCGGAAGTTAGAATCCCAACCTTTGGTTTATTCATTGATCCTCCATAAATTACATTTTACCTTTAACAAAATTTTTTCCTATCCAATTTTTGTCAATGCTTGTGAATTCATGCTATTCTCCAAGACAAATACCAATTCCACGGGCAGTATGTATCAAGGCAGAATCAAGTTTAACATAGTTATAATATTTTATCGCATCAAGTATGGGTACACTCACAAATTCAGGATATTTATAAGAGACCATTTTACCAAACTCCTGATTTAAGACCATTTCAAATGCTTTCACGCCAAAACTTGTTGCCAGAATTCTATCGTAAGCAATTGGGATTCCACCTCTTTGGAGATGGCCCAGCACAGATACTCTCACATCAGCTTGAATACCTGTCTGCTTCAGTTCATAAGCTAATCTGTGTCCAGCCCCGCTTAAATGAAAATTCTCATACCCGGGTTCATTGGGTTTATATCCAGATTGCTCTCCATCAATTGGTTTTGCTCCTTCAGAAATAACTATTACAGCAAAGCCTGATTTGCCATCAGATCTGAGTTTTAACATTTTAGTGAGATTTTCTATTTTATATGGTATTTCAGGAATAAGACATGCTTCAGCGCCACCTGCTATAGCCGCATTTAAGGCTATCCAGCCAGCTCCCCTTCCCATCACTTCCAGGATAAATATCCTGTGATGGCTCTCTGCAGTTGTAACTAGCTTATCTACAGCTTGAGTAGCAGTTTCCACAGCAGTCTGATATCCAAAGGTCATATCAGTAGAAGATAGATCATTATCTATAGTTTTTGGGACTCCTATCACATTGACACCCTTTTCATAGAGCTTTTGGGAAATAGCCTGAGAACCATCTCCACCAATATTGATCACAGCCTGGATATTTAATTCCTGCATCCTTTCAATCATTTCATCAGAAACATCAGCTAACTCCAGTTTGCCATCTTCCGTCTGCTGGGGCCAGTTAAAAGGTCCACCCTTATTGGTGGTTCCAATTATTGTTCCACCTTTGAAATGAATACCCGCAACTGCCTTATTATCAAGTTTCATCAATCTGATCGGACTTTCTAAAAGTCCATTAAAGGCATTATAACTGCCCCATACCTCCCATTCCTTCTCAGGCTCAGCACGTTTGACTATTGCACGGATTACAGCATTTAAACCTGGACAATCTCCTCCGCCAGTAACTACCAGACATTTTTTCTTCATATTATTTCTCCCTGATTATTAATCAAAATATAGTATTTGCTGAGCTACAGGGCCATAACTCTTCCGGTGTTCATCTGTTACTCCATGTTTTACTAATGCTCTCAGATGAAGCTTTGTACCATAACCCTTATTTTGGGCAAAACCATATTCAGGATATTTCTCATTTAATTCTATCATAATATCATCTCTATAAACTTTTGCCAGGATGGATGCTGCAGCAATGGCAGAAACTTTCTGATCTCCTTTCACAATCGCTGCAGCTTCCATCTCTTTCAGTTCTTCCGGAATCCTGTTCCCATCTATTAGAATTTTTCCTTTCTTCTGCAATGAGGTGCATGCCTTTTGCATACCCAGCATTGTTGCCTGCAAGATATTAATTCTGTCAATCACATCCACACCAATCACAATTATTTTGTAATCGACTACCTCATTAATGATTCTTTGATAAAGTTTACGTCTGGTTTTATCACTAAGTTTCTTGGAATCATTCAAACCCTCTATCAAGAATCCCCTTTTCATTGTGACTGCAGCAACTACTAAAGGTCCTGCCAGTGGACCTCTACCCGCTTCGTCAATTCCTGTTATATATTCATAATTATTAAAATAAGATTTGTCAAGTTCAAGCATTATCTGATTCCAGTACAAAAAACACTCGATCATAAAGTTTGTCTGCGTAAGTGTAATCTACAGATGGTATCATAATTGATTCACCCTCAGATAATCGGTAAATTCCCTTGAGTTTAAGGGAGGAAGATTTTATAAATTGCACTAGTGTTTCCACCTGATAAATTTTTTGATGATGATACTCATCATACCTTTGATAATGATTCTCTTCAGGTACAAAAAATGTGATATGATTTGTATGCATCAATTTTGCATTATCAAATTCACTTTCATGAATCACAAATCCTCTTTCTTCATCTTCAATATTGATAAATCCATCAAAGTTTTCTTGACAATTCCTTATTGTTGAGATATCAAAGATAAATAATCCCTTATTACTTAATGAATCACTCACATTATTAAGCATAATATTAACATCTTCAACTTTAGTAAGATAATTTAAGCTGTCAAACAACAGTAGAATAAGATCATATTTATCCCCAGTAATAGGTTCCAGCATATCACCTTTTTCATAATTTGCTGGAAATGGTTTGTTTCTGGCTAATTCCAACATGGCTTCAGATATATCAGTTGCATCTACATTACAGCCACGTCTTACTAATCTGCTGGAAATATTACCTGTTCCGCAAGCTAATTCCAATACCCTTTCAGGACTTTTTTTGTATCTACGGGTATACCTTCCCAATATAAAATCCACCCAACTATCATATTCCACATGTGCCATATATTGATCATAATATCTGGCAAATAAACTATATGCCTGTTTTTGCATTATTTACCTCTATTTCACAATCTTAAAGAGTAAGGTCTGATGTAAAGCAATTTCTACAACCTGTTTCAGCATTGATTTTGGCAACTGAATTTTAACTAAGATATCACATTTTGTTCTTGACAGAATTTTCCTCTTATAGCTTTTAGGATTCTACTTAATGAGCGGGAATAGCTCAGTGGTAGAGCGCAACCTTGCCAAGGTTGATGTCGCGAGTTCGAGTCTCGTTTCCCGCTCCATTTTTACATAATTGGCGACATCGCCAAGTGGTAAGGCAAAGGTCTGCAAAATCTTTATCCCCGGTTCGAATCCGGGTGTCGCCTCCAAGATCCCGCCGGAGTGGTGGAATTGGTAGACACAAGGGACTTAAAATCCCTCGAGCTTTAAGCTTGTGCCGGTTCAAGTCCGGCCTCTGGTACCATATAGAAGCCAGGTTATTACCTGGCTTTTTTTTATACTTCAAATACACCAGTAAGATTTGTTTTACCTGCTTCATTAAAGGGTATTCCTGCTGTAATAACAAAATTATCACCCTTAGATGCTACAGATATCTTTTGGATCTCATTCCTGGCTTCAACAATTACTTCTGTAATACTATTTACTTCCTTTGTCATAACCGGATTAATTCCCCAGCTTAGACTCAATTGATGGCATGTTTTAATATTTTGCGTTAAGGCGATTACTGGAACTCGAGGTCGGAATCTGGAAACCTTCCTGGCAGTGGAGCCACTCATGGTAAAGCATACTATCGCTTTTGAATCAGTACCCCTAGTAAGACGGCAGGCAGTTTCTGCCACATGAAGATCTGCTGTCGGGGCTTCATCATCCCTAAGTTCATTTATATTATAGGTGCGATTAAGACTTTTTTCCACTTCTATTGCCATTTTATTCATCGTACTCACTACAAGTTCTGGATTCTTACCAATTGCTGTTTCTTCAGAAAGCATCACGGCATCAGTACCATCCAGTATTGCATTAGCAACATCAGTAGCTTCCGCACGAGTAGGTCGAAGATTATCTACCATCGAAACCAGCATTTGTGTTGCTGTGATTACGGGTTTACAAGCTCTATTTGTCTTTCTGATCAATTTTTTCTGTATAATGGGAACTTTTTCAAAAGCTACTTCCACACCTAGATCTCCCCGCGCGATCATAATTCCATTTGATTCAGCTAATATTTCTTCAAAATTTTCTAAGGCTTCTGGTTTTTCTATTTTAGCGATCAAAGGGACTGAACCACCTTCTTTGACTATAAATTCTTTAACTTCTCTAATATCATTTCCATTTCGAACAAAGGATATCGCCATAAAATCCACTCCATGCTTTATCCCAAAACGGATATCTGATTTGTCTTTCTCGCTCAGAAGCTGCACTCCAGCAGATGCAGTAGGCAAACTGATTCCTTTTCTTGAGGAAATCATTCCTTCGCTTACTACTTCACAAATTACCACATCCTGCTTCACATCTTTTACTACAAGCTCTACAATACCATCATTTATCATGATAATATCACCATTATGAACAAATTTGCTGAATCCGGGATGATTTACCATAACTTGTTCTTGATTACCTTCCACTGGTTTTTCAGTTAAGTTAAATTTCTGCCTCTTATGAAGAAATATTGGACCATTTATGACTTCACCTATTCTTATCTTAGGACCAGCAATATCCTGTAAAATCGCAATTTTATTATTCTCTTTATCAAGTTCCCGAATTATCTTAATTACTTTAAGATGCTCTTCATGGGTACCATGTGAAAAATTTAACCTGGCTACATTCATCCCTGCCTTGATCAATTTACTGATCATTTCCTTAGAATTACATGCTGGACCAATTGTTGCCACAATCTTTGTTTTCTTTTGCATAATTTCTTCCTGCTTTATTATTACGAACTTTGTCTTATTAGATATAATAATGGAATAATAATTCCTGTCAGGTTGATCAATAAAATTAATAAATCAAAAACTCTGAGTTTTTCCGATTTAATAAAACTCTTGTCCTGATTCAACCCTCGAGATTGGATGCTCATTGCCGCCTGCTGAGAATATCGGGTGGCACTTACTAATAGGGGTATTATATAAAAATAAAATAAAGGTTTATGTGAAAAACGCATGACAGCTGCCTGCTGAATTCTCTTAAACTCAGACTGAATATTGCCAGCAGAATTAAACGCCACCAATAAAGCATATCCCCAGATGACAGGAAATCTCAGGTTCTGGATCAGGCTGTAAATTAGTTTCTCATAATGAATCGCTGTAAGAAATGAAAATGAAACTAAAGATAATGCTGCTGCTCTGATTGCAAGATATAAGCTCATTGTCAGACGATAATGATCTAATTCAATACCTGCAAAAATCACTGGATAGCTGCTCATATTACCTTTCAAATGCAGATAACTGGTTATAAATAATGATATACCCGGTATTAATAAAAACAGCATAAAGATTGAGATTAATTTCCAGTTCAGTCTGCGAACGATCACAAGTTGAAAGAGGCTTAGTATTATCCAGTAAATACAAAGTTGCCACGTAGGGGAGACCAGCACGGCTATTGTATAGGCAAAAGTGAGTCCAAACAGGATCAGATCATTAATACCTTTTTTGATCTCAATCATTTATTGCTCCACTACCTGCAATTTACCTTCTTTAAGCTCATATACACTTCCGCATACTACTTTCAGGAATTCCTCATCATGACTCACGATTACTATTCCCAATCCTCTATCACGTAATTTTCCCAGAAAAGAAATCAATTTCCTTTTATTGTTGATATCCTGACCAAATGTAGGCTCATCCAGAAATAGCAGCTTCTTATTTCCCTGATAGCTTATAGCTGTGGACAGCCTGCGCTTCTCTCCCTCAGAAAGAGTAAATGGACTTTGGTTCTTCTTTCCTTCAAATTCATCACCAATAAATTGCAGATCACAACCTTCTAATTCTTTTTCAACTTTATGGAACAAAAAATGATTCTCCGGATCTTGAAATAACAATCCCACAATTGAATTTAAATATTTATATTCTTTACCCTTATAAGCATTTTCATCAAGTAATATATCACCACCATATTTCCGCTTAAGACCTGCCATTATTTGTAAAAGTGTGCTTTTTCCACTGCCATTTCTACCCTTTATCCCGATAATCTCTGCTTCATATATTTTCAGATTTACTCCCTTTAGAATATCCTTTTCAGGATATGAAAATCTGATATTTTCAAGCTGCATCAGCATCCTGCCTTTTGCTGTTTTTTCCAGAAAAGGTAAAGGGGTATGCCAGATTATCTCTTCTGCCGATCTGTTATTTACTTTTCCAGTAATATCAAGATCAAGATTTCTAGTGATCTGTCCCTTCAAATAGCCCAGGTTATGTTCCACAAAAAGCATTGTTTTACCCGAATCATATTTCTCTATGATCTCCATGATCTCTTTTGCAGATATGGGGTCTAAAAATGCTGTTGGTTCATCGAGCATTAAAATCTCAGGTTTTGTCATGAGAATTGATAGCAGAGTTATTTTTTGTTTCTCTCCTCCGCTCAAACTACTTGTTCGCTGATTAAGCAGAGGTGATATTCCAAATTTATTAGCCCATTCATCAATTTCTTCTAATATCTTTCCGGGAGCTATCTTCTTATTCTCCAAACCATAAGCTAATTCTTCCCTTACACTGTGGCAAAGAATCTGAGCTGAGGGATTTTGCAGGATCAAACCTGCTCTACCTTTCACAAATTCAGGATTTTCAATTATGGATTTCCCTCTAAAATAAATATCTCCATCCACTTTGCCATACAGGATCTCAGGAATTAAGCCCATTAAGCCATATAAAAGTGTACTCTTCCCACTACCGCTGGCTCCAGTAAGAAGAATGCGTTCTCCTTCTCTTATCAGGTGATTTCCCTGCCAGGCTATTGTATGGTTACTTTCTGGATAGGTAAACCTGAAATCTCTTATAATATATAATGCTTCCTGATTATTTGCCATCTCTGGTTATCTCAAATTGATTTAATACACCCGTAGCCTGCAATTGATCAGCAGTAAATTTTGCCAGAAATCCACCTAAAATTGCCCCACTAATAACAAATCCCATTAACTGGATAATATTGAATTGCCAGTTCAAAAGATAATATTTTTCTATGAAAAAATCAAAGAAGAATGAAGCAAATGCTGCCAGACTTCCAGCTATTGCCATTCTGCCTGCTGATAATTTCTTATATCTTAATATAAGGAAGAAAAGCTCTACGGTTAATCCCTGTACTACACCACTTAAAAAAGATATAAGTCCCCATCTGGATATAAATGCCAGGATAAAGGCAGGTATCACCTCTCCCAGTAGAGCACTGCCCGGTTTGCGGATTATATATCCGAAAAACATGGCTCCCATAAGCCAGACCCCTGCAATAAGATATTTCAGTCCTAATGGTTTCAGAAATGGTTTCAGTACATCATAAATAAAGGTGTTACCCCACCAGAATATCCCCATTGCTATTGAGAGTACACAGATAAATGTTATCTCATTTATTTTCATCTTCTTCATCAAATATTCTCCTATATCAAATCTTCACTTATTTTATCCCTCTTAAGTCAAGCAAAATCTCTCTTTAATTATTATATTACATCCTTAAGAATAATAATCACAAAAATAAATTGTTTGACTGGACACGCAAATAGATAAATTTCACTCTATTATGGAAAATGAAGAAAAAAACTGGCAGATATTGTTTTGTGATGAAGATGATAAAAATTGCACCATCACTGAGTTTCTGGAATCTCTTCCTGAGGAAGGACAGATCAAGGTATTCAAGTTCCTGGAATTACTCAGCAAAAATGGCCCTCAGTTAAGAAGACCATATAGTGATATCCTCTATGACGGCATCCATGAACTTCGTCTTCGAGTAGGAAAAATTTATGCCCGGATCCTATATTTTTTTGTTTACGGCAATTTTATTATCCTACAATCAGGATTCAAAAAGAAAACTGATCGTACTCCAGATAAATATGTGGAACAGGCAATTGAGTACCGAAATTTGATAACGGAAAAATATTCTGAAAAGGACCTTGAGGAGAACCTTGATGCACCAATTTAATAAATACCTAAAAAAGAAGCTTGAAGATAATAAATTCTGCCAGGCTTATAATGACAACTGCAATATCTGTCAAACAGTCTGGCAGATCGTTGATACTGTAATGAATTCCGGAGGTTCCTGGACAGATATCTCTGCCGAAACCGGAATTCCTGAATCTGATTTAATTGAATTTGCCAATGGAGACAAATGTCTACCTCATATTATTAAAACACTCTGCCAGAAGTATAATATTGATCTTCCGGCAGAATGTCCACGATTCAAATTTTAATCAATGCTAATTATATTAAAACTGGAATGTATTGAAGAGTAGTAAGGTTGGAAACCATTCCTGTAATTTAATTCTAACATCTTCTGTCTTAGTTTCCATCCAGCCTCGATCAATAATTTCCTCTATTTCTAAACTACCATATAATAAAGCCGTAAGTCCTCTGATATCACATGTGACATCAGCTGGAATATTCCTCTCTGATCGTTTCATTTGAGTTTTACGGTCTTTTACAACCAACTCATAATTTCCTGAATTCCAGTTGCATAATTCGTCAAAGACTTTGAATATCATGCTTACATTACCCGAGATATTGAGATCACTTAATGAATCTATAACATCTATAATACGCACCATCCAGGGACCTTCGCACATTTTCAGTTCATATTGTGATCTCATATCGGAAAACCAGCTAAAGAAATTAGTTCCCATAGGGATATTCATCTCAAAATCACCCACATGATCACGATGTCTGGCAAAATAATTGAATATCAATTTTCTTGATTCCAGATCACTCCAGATTATATCGTGAATAATAATTTTCATATCCTGCTTCTTATATGAGCAGGCAGCCTTGATCACGTTATTATGCTTCACCAGTATGAAAATCGTGTTTTGGGCCAGATGCTCTTTAAATCCTTGATGTATTTCATCATAGATCACCATGCCATGCCACTTAATAGATGCTTTGCTAAAGAAGTGCAAAAATTCCTCTAATGCAGCTATACCTGTTTTACGTTCTAATATCCAACCCTCAGGAATCTCACCTAAATAGTGCTGCATTCCGGAAACATGAAATTTCAATTTCATTTCACGATTCGTTGAGATATAATCAAATTTTTGATAGAAACTCTCCTTGAATGGCTGCAGCATACTCACGCTCTGCTTTTTCAATCTCATATCCTCAAATGCTGATGTAAATAATGCCTTTACATAACCTTTATTACGGTATTCAGGAAAGGTTGCCACATTTCCTATGCCTGATAGTCTCTTTACTGTTCCGCGAACATTTTGCTTGAGGTTATGATTGATAAGCCCTGAAGTCATTTCTCCATTTTCTATGATCACAAAGCATTCATCTGGATTCATCCATTTGATTTTATCATCTTCTATTTCTTTATCCTGCCAGTTACCAAAGGCATATTGTGATATCCGATGATATTTATTACGTTCTTCTTGGGTTATTTTCCTTATTTCCATTGAACCTCCTGGTTTTATCCATTCCTGTGTTTTTTGATCTTTATATCCTGGTGCTTTTGCTGAGACCGGGCATTATCAATAAATTTCTGCCGCTGCTTATTGCGTCTTTCCTGAAAACGAACTTCTTTTTGCAGTTTCTGATAGTTCTCAAACCGTTCCGCTTCCAGTTCACCATCTTCTATTGCCTGTTTAATAGCACATCCAGGCTCAGTATCGTGCTCACAATTCCTAAACCTGCATTGCTTCTCCAATTCCACAATATCATAGAAAGTTCTGTCAAGTGTAGTTTCACTCACAGAGAGTTGAATATCGCGCATACCCGGATTATCAATCAATATACCACCACCTGTAATGATGATCATTTCCCGGGTTGTAGTAGTATGCCTACCTCGTTTATCTCCTTCACGCAAATAACTCACATACTGCTTTTCCTCGCCGAGAATGCAGTTAATGATCGATGATTTACCTGCTCCAGAAGAGCCGATCAGAGTCACGGTTTTTCCTGACTGCAAATATTCTTCTAGTTCAGATATACCCTCATTCTTAAGTGCACTCACTACATGAACAGGAATTCCCAGACTCACACTCTCCGTTTCTGTGAAATACCACTGCGGATCTTCACATTGATCTGCTTTGTTAAGGATAATAACAGGATTTGAGCCACTATCCCAGATCAAGGTGAGATATCTCTCGATTTTCCGTAGATTAAAATCCCTGTCCATTGAGACTACCAGAAATACGGTGTCTATATTTGCTGAAATGATTTGTTCATCAGAGCTTCCTTCTTTTTGATAGTTTCTGCCATAAGTATTCTTTCCCTTACGGGAAAATTTACTCCGTCTTGGTAATATTCTCTCAATAAATAATTTATCGAAATCTTCTTTGCGACGACATAATATCCAGTCTCCTACTGCCGGTAATTCAATGCTTGAAAAAGCATTCATAAACAGGCTGTCACTCAAAATTGCCTGTTCCTCTCCAATTTCAGTAAAGACTCCATATAAATTCTTTTGTTCCCGTGCCACTCGAGCTATAATAAGCCCTTCTTCTTTATAATCCTCATAACTTTCCGCAAAATATGAGTTCCATCCAAATTCTTCTAATTTCACTATTCCTCCAGTTTGTACCAGAGAATTCTCAGGTATTATTCCTGTTGCCCTCTGGTTTGCTGCTTCTCTAATTTCCTCACTGATTTTCTCCCTTTCCGCTTAAACCAGCCTTTTGATTTAGTATGCGCGGTGTCTGGGTGTGAGGGACGCTTTCGGGTATAAGTCTTCTGGCTGCTTCTCTGCATATCTGCCTCCTTTTTTTAGTTATCAGTCCCTTGTATACAAAAAACGGTTCTGGGTAACAGTCCCAAAACCGTCTCCGGAATATTTCCGGACAAAATTATAGCGGGACCAGCACTTCATTGATCTTCTGCTGATTCCGCTAAACATATATTATCGCCTGTAAAACAATCTCACTACAGGTTTCTTTGTTTATTGACAATCAGCAGGTCAGGTTACTATCAACCTTCCTTCTGTAAAATTCATAAAACCTCCTTATTTATTATTTCTGAAAACAGATAAACTTAAGTTAGCTGATTTGTAAAGAAAAATCTCTTAATAACCAAAATTTGATTCAAGAGAATGTGTATTTTTTTAGGATTAAATCGAAATGTTATCGGTGATTATAGCACCTACAGGATAGTGTGTGAATAGGTGTAAAATTATCCCTCTAATTCGTACCACGAAGTGATAACCACAACCCTAGCCCCTCATAAAGGCAGCCGATATGAGGGGTTCAAATATGCCCAACATCCCTCCCATCCCAATCCGGATCAGCCGGATTGGGGAACGAGGAGGAGTATGAAATTCAATCCCCTTATATCGGCTGCGCCTTTATAAGGGGCAAAGAAAATATTATGCCTTCGGCATATAATACCAACCAATATCCGGCTGAAATGACGAGGAAAACATTTTATTATTTATCTCAGTTAGTCTAATTATCCTTCCAATTCATATCCCGAAGGGATAACCATATCCTTAGCCCCTCATAAAGGCGCAGCCGATATGAGGGGTTCAAATATGCCCGAAACAGCGTCCATCCCCTATCCGGATCAGCCGGATTGGGGTGGGCGGGACAACGCTGATAGCAAATTTAATTTGACAAGAAGATCATTAATATGAATAAATTGCATGAAAAATTTAATCAACAAAAAAAGTGAAATAGATTGCATGGAGATATTATGAAAATTTATTTAACTACTTTGATGAATTTACTGTTATAATTTATGAGTTCATTATTATGTGCCCAGGATGAAGAAATTGAGGCAATTGCTCAACGGGATATGCTGGAATATATGATAACCTATGCTCCAGCACGTTTTGACAAAAACCTGCAGGTTGGTGATAAACTTGTTTACAGATCAAAATACTGAGAGCAGAATCTGGACACTGTGGAAGTTATCAAAGACACAGTGGGAGCATTCTGGGTAAAGGAAGAATTTGAGGGTAATATTATTAATTATTTGATCAGTAGAGAAACTGGGGAATTGCTGGATATAAAGGGATATGATGAAGAAGGCAGATTTAATCATCCACAGATGCTGAATGAAGCTGAGAGGGAAGTGTTAATAAGTAAGAGAGAAGAAAAGATTACGGAATTGCTGGATAAAAATCTGTTTACACCATCTACTAAGAGAAAAGAGTATCGAGTAAGAAATAATAATTATAACTGTAAGGTTATTGAATCAACAAACAATAACAGGGAAGATATTTTAGTATCTGAGAGTGTATCCCGTATGCTTCCCTTCATGTTTGGACTTGAATTACAATTGAGCTATAATGTATTTGATTTAGAACGAAGTGGATTGGTTAATTCCAATTCAGTTGTATTAATAATGACAGAGGAGAGATGATAACATGAAAATTATAATAGAATTTACGATAGTGATTATATTGTTAATGACATTAATTTCCTGTAATCTTGGTATTGGAGATGGAGAGCCTGATAAAGATTTAGGTAACAGGATTTTGTTATTTAATTCAGATGGAAGTGAGATGCATTATTTTAATAAATATTACAATGGAACAAGTGGAAATAGCTATGATGCCACTTATGGTAATATTCAATTTTTTAATGATAATAGACATTTTGCTTTAAATAATGAGTATTTATTAATTTTTGATGCTGTTGACTTAGATGTGCAATTTATTCTGGAGGGTATAGAAATAGACTATAATGACCATTCTTCGGATACTGTAATTTTTTCTGACAGGTGTGCAATCAGCTATGATGATAGTTTAATTGCATTCACATCGGGTAGGTCACTTTATTGTTTGGATTTGGAAACAAATAATTATTGTCAGATAACTGATAGTGGCAGGGATTATTATCCGGCATTCGGTTTAGATAATAAAATATATTTTTGCAGGAAAGACACTACTAGGGCTGTTTGGACTCTGATGAGCCTTAATCCTGATGGTAGTGATATTGAGGAATACTGTTCATTTGATGAAAGAATAAACAGGATTTTACCAGGGAGAATTGATGTTGATAAAGTGTTTTTAGTGAAAGGGAACTCTTATTTTTATCAATATAATTGTGGTACAGATGAGTTGAATTTATTATGCGAATTTCCCTATGATCAAGGTAAGGTAATTGATAGAAGTAACGATGACAATTATTTCAGTTTTAATCATTATCACTTTTCACCTGAATTTATTTCTACTTTTATCTATGATACGAATATTCAAAATTTATATGAGATATCGATCAAATATGGTAATTGTACAACCAAAATAATGCCGGAAGGTCAGTCAATATTTGTTTGTTATTTTGGTGGAAGTCCACATAGATTCATGTATTTAGACTATAGCAATAATACTTATTCTAATGAAATTCCTATAGAGTATTCGATAAAAGGAACTAGTGTTGATAAAATTGATATATCTAATGACTGTCAAAAAATTGTATTAATTACTGATATAATGGTAATAAATGGGAGAGAATTATGATGAAGAAATTAATATTAAGTTATATAGTTATTTTATTTGTTTTTTTTGTCTGTTTATGTGATCCTCCAGTTAACCCGGATGATTTTCCTACAGAAGTTAGAGATAGCTGGGAAACTGTTAATCAGTTGCATGAGTACGACCACAATCAACCGATTATAGATTTATTGGGTTTAGAATTTAATCTCCAGGTGCCGTAGTTCTCGCCGCACTTCCGGAGTACCGTCAGCGCTGCAAGTCCTACTATAATGTACTCCATCTGGTTCCCCAGCAGTAAATTTAAAAAAAAAGGCATATCAGCTAACTAACATGCCCTTTAGATATTTACCAGATCTTACTGAAGTGGTTTAACAACTTCTATTAATTCTGGTAGATCCATTCCGATATTCTTCAAATGCTCAAGTTTAGGAACTCCATTCTTTGTCCAGCCTCTTCGCAGATATACTGCATCTAATAGCTGTTCATAACGGTCCTCACGATACTTGCGAACTTCTGCCATTTTCTCCTGCAAACTCATTTTTGTTGGATCAAGGTTAAGTTTTTCACTTAATTCCTTGTCATATCTTTCTTCTCTACTGAGATATTCTGCTTCTGTTACTGGTCCACAGGCACGATAAGGTTGAGCATCATGCTTTCTGAGTCCATAACCTCTCCGAATATTAAATATTCTCTGGAAGTTATACACTCTCTCACTTTGCCGCACCATCTCTTTTTTATCAATATTATTTCCAGTTACAGCATTATACACTGTTATATAGTTATCTACGTGTTCCGGTACTTTTGCCGGTTCATCGGTCTCGGCATTTCCTGCTGGTTCCACGTCGTTCCAAGGCAGTTTACAAAGTCCCATCAATCCGAACCAGGTACGGAACATGGGGAAGTAGTGCAATGCTTCTGCTTTATCGTCAAATGTCGGTATCTGGTTATTAACCATATCCATAAAGATAAGCCAGGCTTCATCATGCTGAGGTCCTTTATTGGTCATGGCATAGCCACCCTGCTGTGCCAGAGATTCTTTCGATACGTACTGGCTGTATTCCAGTCCCTTATTCTGCATTCCAATATCCTGCATAAATTTAAGGTCTCCGCCATATTCCTTATGGAATATATTAGTCATTCTGCGAGTTCCCTGTCCCAGGATAATTCCAAATCCTTCGCCTCTTGCCATCTGGTGCATAGCTTCCAGTGCTGCATCAGTATTACCAAAATTAAGCTCCAGTCCACCGGTGATCTTTTTATTGATAATTCCTTTTTCATAGCATTCCATAGCAAAAGCTGTCATAGTTCCAAATGAAATAGTATCAATACCGTAGGTATCGCAATAGAAATTAAGCTCTAAAATATCATTAGGATCAAAGTTACCGATATTTGAGCCTAATCCTGCAGCTGATTCATATTCCGGTCCATCAACATGAACTGTTTTGCCCTTATATGGTCCAGTGCGAACCACAAAATTCTCTGATACCTTGGCACATGCCATTGTGCAACCCAGCCAGCAGCCATCGCTGCTGCGTGGTGTAAATTTTTCTGTCCACACCTTGCTGTTGATATCATCAATATTCTTCTTCACATCTTTTGCCTTGCCATATTGAAAGTTATGTGTTGGCAAAATGTCATATGCATCCATGATCTCCATCAGATGTGCTGTTCCCACTTTTCGCATCTGGCACTGATCATCATCAAAATCATTCATTTCTTTGGTGAATTTCTTGCCGCGCTGTTGAATAGCAGGCATATCTTCCACATGGTTCATATCACCTTTCACGCCATGAGATTTAGCTACAATAGCTCTGATGCCTTTATCCCGAAATACCGTTCCGATTCCACCCCTGCCGGCTTGTTTCAATCTGCAGACTTTACGCTGAAGATCATAAAAACTGAAATTAAGCATTCCAATATAGGAATGATCAGCAGCAGAACCAGCACTTACCACAGCGATTTTCATTTTATCAATTGGTTTATCACTTTCAGCATACATTTCTGTAAGTTGTTCTGCCAGAAGATGACTATCTGCATATTCTTCTCCAGCTTCCTCAATACTCACTTTACCGGTTGTGCCGTCAATAACGATTATCACGTCTTTTTTTGCCTTACCCTGTATTTCTAGTGCATCATAGCCGCTGAATTTAAGGTATGGTCCAAAATATCCACCCACATTACTGTCTATTACAACATCAGTAGTAGGGGAGATGCTCACAACCAGACTTTTACCTGATCCTGCGTACTGAGTGATTCCGCAGATTGGTCCGCCAGAAATAATGATCTCGTTATCATTATCATTCCATTTAGTCTCTGGTCTTGTGCCATCCCATAATAACCTTAATCCAAAACCCTTACCACCAATGAATTTCTCTTTCATCTGAGGTGTGACAGGCTTTTCAGCGATCGTGTTATTATCCAGATTGATATAAAGTGTTTTACCTGCATATCCATGATCTAGCTCTACCAGATCATAGCTAAATTCTTTCAAAAGATTGTGACTGGCTTTTAATTCTTTAACGTCCATCTTTTCTCCTTTATTATTTTTTTGAATAACAATTTTTCCCGCTGCGTATTGCAGACGGTAGAATTTCCCTAAAGGGTAGGAGTCATTGCTGCCAATTTTCTAAAGGCGACTGTGCTTTTTTTTACGATTTTCCACTAATGTCAAGTAGATTTTAGGTTTAAGTGGTTCTCCCATCCAAGACCTTGCGAATGGTCGAATGACCTTCGCAATGGTCGAGCAGGTTTAAGAATCTTTTAAATTATAGTATTTAAAGCATTTAGCATAATGGTAATTTTGTTTATATCTGTCCAACCCTTGCGGAGGTGCAAGCATCATTCGCAAGGTTTCAGCTGGAATGCAATTCAATTTTTATCATTAACTATAGGATAAAAACTCGTTCCCTTTTCTCCTTCCTCAAAATATAATCCTGGATCTGTAAAGTCTTCTTCCGTAAGTTGCTTTATCAGTTCATATGCTCTCTTTTGATCATCTAACTTCACACCATTTTCATAATCCTGGAAACATGAGATGATCTCACCAGAATGAAAATTCCCCCTGCTGTCATAATTAACCCGTAATATCGGAGCTAAGGGTCTATATTCTCCTGAAAGATTAAACCGCCTCCAGGTAAGGAAATTTCCTAGAGAATAAGCTATCACCTTACCCTTATAACATTCCATTGCCCTCGGCAGATGAGGTCCATGACCATATACCAGATCAGCACCGGCATCGACAAGCTGATGACCAATCTCCACAGGATTTCCGCGATTTTCTCCGTAATAATACTCGACTTCATTCTTCAAGTGCAGAAATTCCTCTCCTTCTCCTCCATAATGCATGGAAGCCACCACCAGATCACAACTCTTTTTCAGCTCAGCTATCAACCGCTTTACTTCCTGTATATCCCAATGAGATAAACAGTTACGATTTGGTGCTAATGCTATGAAACCTATTTTATTACCTTCTTTTTCGAAGATACACGTTGGGAATTCTATCTGACCTGCATAACCAATCTCTAAACTGTCGAGTACTCTCCAGGTATTCAGGCGACCTGCATCTCCGAAATCACCCGCATGATTATTAGCAATCGAAAGCAGATCAAAACCACTATCAGTAAATACACCACTTAAATTCTCTGGTATTCTGAATAGATATTTACTCTTTTTATGTTCAGATTTATCGCCTTCACTAAGAATGCAACCTTCCAGATTACCACAGGTTATAGTTCCAGACCTTAGAATGTTCTTTAACTCAGAAGTTATTAAATCTTTCCCGTCATTTTCTGGAAGATAACTGTCATCAGGATAATTTGTCCCGGGCATAATATCACCAACTGCAATTATGGAGATCAAGCCACCAAACACTTGACCAGACAGCAGTATAAATAACATGGAAAAATACAGATTTCTCATTAACTATCTCCCATTACAGTTTTGCCTAAGCGTTAAACCCTGTCAACCGCTCTTTACCGATTTTATATTATTTTATATTTCCTTTAGGCTCCATGTTACACCTAAGTATGGGATGATAGTTTTTATTGTCGATGGCACTCAAAACTGGTACAAAGTTGGCACTTTAAACTGGTACATACAAAATGGCACTCAGTATAAAGAAACTGGAGTGCTAATGAAGGGAGTTTTAATGTATCATACTGTAAAGACTTTGTCTTTTAATGAAATGAGCCAGAGAAAGATTGCTAAACATCTCAAGATGTCAAAAACGACCGTGAACAAGTATCTGAATTTAAATGCCGAGGAAGATATTGATAAATTGATCAAGGTCAATAGACCAAGTCAGTTTGATG
Organism: Candidatus Stygibacter australis; assembly: GCA_030765845.1. Classification (NCBI taxonomy): domain Bacteria; kingdom Pseudomonadati; phylum Candidatus Cloacimonadota; class Cloacimonadia (SeqCode); order Cloacimonadales (SeqCode); genus Candidatus Stygibacter; species Candidatus Stygibacter australis. The sequence continues at coordinate 368 of JAVCDJ010000267.1, read as the reverse complement.
TTGCTATCAGATTTATTCTGAATCAGCTTGATAATTTTCCTAGTATTCGATCCAGTAAACTTTACCGTCAGGTAATTGAAAAATATCCCTCAATTACTGCCAAATCAAGAGCTTTTCGCAAATATGTTATGCGGTTACGTAAAAACATATCATCTAAACATCGGCGATTTTATCATCCGGTACTTGATCATATTCCTGGACATCAGATACAGGTTGATCCAGGTCAAAGTTATGTTAGAAGTGATGATGGAAAGGGTTTTACAGTCTATTTCGTTGCCTTTGTATTGTCATATTCACGTAAAGTATTTGTTCATTTTCAGACTACACCATACAATACTACTGATTTTATTAATGCTCATTTACAGGCA
>JAVCDJ010000266.1 GCA_030765845.1 Candidatus Stygibacter australis | reverse complement strand
TGCTATCAAGGGATTAGGATAGATTATCAGTTCATCAGGGAGCACTGAAATCTCATCTGAACTATTTTCCGTTCCCTGCCATTCTACTGCTCCCATATCCACGCCATTGCCATAAATACGGGGATTGCCATAAACATCAGTTTCTGGAAGTTCTATTCCTTCAGGCAGATCCAGTGTCCCGGCATCAATCACTGGCGAACCAACTAACGGTATATAATCCTCATTCAGCATAGGATCACAGTCCAGATTGCCATCCATCCAGTTTAATATTGTATCTCCTTGATGTACTATTCCTGTTTCCCCATCCTGTAGAAGAGTATGTGAAATTGTTGCTGTACTTGGGTTATCCCAGCCATTAGTATCAAGATTGAGTTGTGTTCCTACGTTACCATAGATTATAGAATTATAAAAATTCATCTCACCGCCCTCAAAAGCTTTGGCAAAAGCGTGATTATTAAAAGGCACAATGCTGTTATTCATTAATGTGCAATTAATGAAATTAGTTACAGCATATCTTGTTGCATCCGGTCCATAACTCCACATCCTCAGGATGCTTTCTACAGAGTTATCAACTTGAAGATAATTTATTACATTTAATACAGGTAGATCTTCAGTCTCCGTATAATTATCATTGGTAATAAATGTTGCATGGCAGCTCCTGCATAAAACATTTTTTACTAAACTGCGGTTACCGGGAAAAGAGTTATATCCCAGAAATGCCGATCCTGAATTTTCAATTATTATATTTGATATCTCAAAGTCTATTTTTGTAGCTAAAATACCCAATTTTGGAACAGCGCTGTCAAATCTTAAACTATCCATTATTACACTGCTTATCGGGTCTTCGGTAAAGTCCCAGAATCTTAGATCAGGATTGCTTTGACCTCCTCCTATTCCACCAGTAAAAGTTATATTTTTTATACTATAATTATATCCTCCATTTCTATCGTATATGTAATTCCCTGCGGTTTCTCTGTCCAGAAACACCTCATCCCGGGAAGTTCCTACTATACTTACATTTTCCCGCATATTCAAAGGGAAATACTGCCCGTTTAACGAAGAACTATAATAGCCGGGTAGTAAATGAATTGTATTTGGGCTATCAGGATTAGAAACACAAAGAGTAATGGCACTGGAAATTTTTTTCTTGGGATCCTGCAGTGTTAAGCCACTATTAGAATCATCACCATCCGGTGACACATAAAAATCTGCATCAATAAATTCATAATAGCAATGCTGCGATTCTATTACCAAATATTCATCCGGATCAATATATGTATTACTACCTCCACCCTGAGAAATAAAATACCTGTCTGGTTCTTCAAAGCTTAATGTATCTGCATAGATATAAAGAGTATCGGGCTCATCAAGATCAATTCCTCTTCCCATCATACATCCGATTGTTGAATAATTCCCATAGATACTACATAAATTGTCAGGATCAAATTCTAATGTTGCACTAGTTCCTTTTGATATACCCCCAGAACTAACCGGAGCATAATTAAATCTTATGGTTGTTCCTGATAAATATACATATCCTCCATAACCTAAATAGATCCCACCACCAGTTCTATTAATTTTATTATTTTCAATAATACAATTTCTAACTTCTATCTGTGCCCCATATCCACCATAAACATAAACTCCTCCACCATCTAAAGGATAATCACTACCCATGGAATGCCCTGCTCCATTTGTAAGAGTGAATCCACAACACAGCGTGCCTTCTCCCTCAGCTCTTACTACAATTATGCAACTATTCTCCAGATTGCCATCAATAATTGTTTCCCGGATATAATGTCTTTCGCCAGTAGTAAGATTTAAGCTTCCCAGGGTTATAGTATGATTATTATAATCCACATTTTCGTAATACCTACCCGGATAAACCAGCACTGTATCACCATTCACACTGGCATCCACTCCTTCCTGGATAGATATGTAATCCCCTGTACCTTCAATATCAACTATGATTGTAGTCCCCTGCAATATCCCAATCAAAACCAGACCAATAAATAAGATGAAATACTTCTTCATTATCACATCCTTATAACCCGGGAACTACGAGCTCTAGCTCGTTGAGTATTTTCTCATAAAAAGCTATTCGTCGTAGTTCCCGTTTCTTAAATTAGCAGACGTTATTTATAATTCTACGAGCTGGAGCTCGTAGTTCCCAGAAATATACGTCTTTCGATATCATTTCATCAAAACCGCTTTCCCGGTATATACCTGTTGACCAATCTGCATTCGGATAAAATACACTCCGCTACTTACCTGATTTCCTTTATCATCTTTGCCCTGCCAGACCACTGAGTGTTCTCCAGCAGATAAAACATCATTAGCCAAATTATTCACTTTCTGACCTTTAACATTGTATATTGTTATCTCTGTGTTCTCGGTGCACTCTGTGGTAAAAAATACTATTGTCAATTCCGGATTAAAGGGATTAGGATAGCAGATAAGCACTTTTTCAGGTTCAGGAACTTCCTCTCCCGTCTCTAGTGAGATTATCTGATATAACTTACTTCGATCAGTAAATATACTGCTTGCCTGTCTTAATCCATCATCATCAACTCTAAGGTAATCTACTTTTGATGGAATTGCTCTGCCACTGGCAGTTACTATTTCAATCTCCTGACCCTGTGGTTCTTCCATTATATAAGCCCTGATTTCCAGAAGTGAATCTACATCAACCACTTCTGCTCCCTTGCAAACACCATCGATATAAACAGCTATTTCATCAGGCTTTTCTTCACCCAGTTCAACAAATATTGACTGATAATCAAGATCTTCTTCATAAGAAAAGTATTGAGTTTCCTTTCTTTCATAATCTTCACCTGATGTCCCAAATGTCCGCCAGTAGAATGAAATATCATGACTCGCATTAGTATATAATTCCACCATATCTCCATAATATAATGTAGGACCTCCTGGCGGGTAGGATCCAAACCATTCTCCATGAATTTTATACAAAGACCAGTCATGGGTTTTAATTGCTGTAAGACTATCTAAGGTCGTTTCATAAAAAGCTTCCATCACGTTCATCTTATATGGTACAAAATACCCTACCCAGTTCAGATCAGTTGCTCCCGTTGTTACTGTCAGTGATGTATTAAGTTCACATGAAAGCCCCCCGACTATCAAAGGATTGATCGGATTATCAGTACTATCAGAATCGGTGATTCTAATTTTCAAGCCATCAGTGCTATTGAAATTATAATTTTGCGGATACCACACATATTCTTGAGATATATAATCTCCTTCGAAACTTGTTTGAGGTCCAATATCTGTTTCCTGCCAAACATCAATATAATCAGGTTGATAAGGAAGCATTTCATCAAATCTACCAAATACAATTGATCCCAAAATTTGATCTCCATTATTAACACCATCAACACAGGACAATTTCGGAAAGCTCATCCAGACAATGTCTCCGTCTTCATATTCCCATCTGTCCTGATCTTCATAGGCTGCATATCCGATACTAAGCCGTGAGCCATCAGAATCCTGATCGTCTTCATCAAACAACCAGTTCTCAAAATCACCATCATTATCCGGATCACCGGCATCAATGCAGGGACTATTCCAGGAAAGATGATAATCATCATGTTCCTCATCCACAAATAATGAATCTGCAATAAAGCATGTTTCATCATATCCAGTTGCCCCATCCCATAAACAACAATACTCATAATCAATATCGTCAAAATTTAAAGAGTCTCTAATTATTAAATTTTCAGTAATATCTGCTTCATCAAATATTACTTCTATTCTTCCACCAATTCCCGTTTTATTATCACCCTTGCTAAGGGTCATTAATTGCTTATTCACTGAATAACCAGAAATAATGATCACTAAAACAAGTAATGGAATTAATACTCTCATTTTGCCTCTTATAATTTAATTTAGTGATAACTTTATAACAAACCCAAAAGCACTTTTCATAAATCCATATAGATAATCTTTTTGTCAAAAATATTTTTATTTAGACATTCTTTTGATGCCATAAGCTGTTCAATTTCCACCATCCAAGACCTTGCGCATGGTGCTTGCACCTCCGCAATGGTCGAACAGGAAAAAGAAGCTTATAAGTCAATCCAAATAAGTAGTTTAAGTAAGGTATCTTGGTGATAAAGATCAACCATTGTATATTGACATCATTGTATATTGACATCATGAAATTAGTATTAAGATATTGATAAGGAAAATGGAAGGGGTTAAGCTTGAACAACCATAGGGTATTAAAACCCGTTCGCAATGTTAAGCCCCCTTCCACATAAGTCTGGATAGTACATTAGGTATCCAAACCTGTATCAATTACAATGATAGGCTATATTTTCCTTGAATATTTGTAAAGGAGAAAATTATGAGTTATTCAAAGTGGCTTGGAGTCGATGTTTCAATGGACAAATTGGATATTTCTGAATATGATGGGAAAGAGCATAAAATGCATGAAATAGCCAATAATAAAAGAGCAATTTCTAAATTCTTCCAGAAAATCCCATCAATAACCAGTATTCATGTGATCATGGAAGCGACTGGAATATACCATATGGTATTATTTACTAAGTTGATAGAATTAAGTATTTCTGTTTCAGTGGTGAATCCCTTAATTATAAAGAGATTCTCACAAATGAAAATGATCAGAGCCAAAACCGACATAGTTGATGCCCGAGTGATAGCAGAATTTGGCTACGAGCAAAATCCTGTATTGAGTAAATTGCCGTCTGAACAACAAATGGAAATAACTTCCAAGCTCAAAGCAATCAATGCCTTACAGAAAATGAAAACTATGCTAAGTAATAGAGTTCATGCTTTAATAAGGTCTGGCAATGGTGACAAAGCGGTGATAAAGGAATTTAACCTTTTGATAAAATCACATATAAAATGCATTGGACGTTTTGAAGTTCAGATCAAAGAACTGGTTGAATCTTTTTATCACGATGTGTACGAATGCGTAACAAAGATACCAGGAGTCGGTCCAAGAACGGCTTCGATGGTTATTGGATTTTTTGGTAAGTTTGAAGACTTTGAAACAGCTAAACAAGTAGTAGGATTTGTAGGGCTAAATCCTAATCCCAGGGAATCAGGGAAAAGCGTAAAACGAGGGTCAAATATTTCCAAGAAAGGTAATCCATTAATTAGAAAAATATTGTATGAAGCATCATTATCAGCATCCCAATATAATCCTGAATGTAAAGACTTATATGATAGGTTATTGAATAAGGGCTCGTCTAAAACGAAAAGTCGTGTAGCAGTTGCTCATAAGATGCTTAGGCAGATATTTGCTGTTGTAAAATACGAAAGAGAATGGGGCCCATATTATCATAAAAATCGAGCTGCTATGATTACTTCGAAATCAAGTAAGCAGTTATGATAAAGCATAGTAATTAAGGCAGTAATCTATGATATTTATTTTATTCCCCCTCCTCCACTGGTTTGATAGCTGCTATCAAACCAGTGGAGGAGGGGGAATAAAAAAGAAAAAATGATTTGACTGGAGATATAGTACATTGCG
>JAVCDJ010000265.1 GCA_030765845.1 Candidatus Stygibacter australis | reverse complement strand
TGCTGATCAACTTTCCAGCCGGTATCTGCAAGATATATATCAGGGCAGGAATATTCATTTCTAACCATTGGCAAAGGAGTGGGATAAATCAGAGTATCAGGTTCATTCATATTTAGCATATAACCATCAAGTGGTTGCAATTGAGTGAGACTTCCATACCAACCAATACCTTCATAATATATTGAGCTCTGGGTCTGGCTTTTTATATTGGCACCGCTGCCTTCAATAGATGCCAAAGCATAATTGATCTCTTCCGCTTCCTGAGGTGCATAAGAAATCCAGTTCCAACCCGTGATCAGACTATAGATCATTGACTGTGAGTCAACAGCTAATCCTGTATATTCCCAGGTGACATTATTGAGTGCATTCAGTTTATAGAAAGTGATATTATTGATATCAGTAAGACTGCCAAACCAGCCCATGCCGTCATAATAAAGGGCACTTTGAGTTTGACTTTTGATGGAGGCAGCATTATTATCCAGAGAACTCAAAACGTTATTCACTGACATGTCATCACCAACGATATTAAGAGATAACCAGTTCCAGCCAGGGATCATATCAATACTGATATCTACTGGCGTAATTGTGGAAGCATGAAATTCAAAGGGTTCAATACCATTGCCGATTTCCATATCAGAAGTAAACTCAAAAGTTTCAAATATATTGTAAATATCACATTCAATGGGATCCCAATATTTAAATGTAATCATTTCTCCAGAAGTAAAATTGCTATGAATCATTGGTAAAAAAGCTATGTGACCAAATATTTGAGAATAATCAATAACAGTATTACTATCTGCTGCTGCTATTCCTCGGCATTCAGCACCAACAAAACAACCCAGTATTCCATTTGTATGTTCAACTTGAATATCATTTAAAAAAACTATTCCCCAAATACTACCATTGTATTCGTAATCTGCAGAATTGATACTCCATTCCGGTGCCTCACAGCCACTTTCTACTATTATAAGCAAGCTGTCTGAAGCAGTTAATCGTTCCTGCTGATCATCTATTGTAAAGGTGAGAATCTCACTTCCAAACCAGTTTTCACTGGCAGTAAAGGTAACATTCAAGCCAACTATCTCTGTAATAATGTTCAATCCACCTGTATCTGAAAGCAGCAGCACCTCATTGTCCACATCGTCCACAAATTCACTGAAATCCACTTCCAGACTATCATCTTCCGCAAAAGTGAAGCTATCTGGCAGCTCAATCGTTGGTGCATCATTTATCGGGTTAACGATCAATGTCGCAATAACCGTTTCGCTGTAATCTTCTTCATCATAAACTCTATAACTGAAAGCATCTGTACCATTCCAGTTAGGATCCGGCAGATAAGTGAAATCACCGTTATCAGCAAAATCTAATGTGCCGTTGCTGACGCCAGATATCAGTTCTGCAGTCAAAGCCTGGGGAAATTCATCAGGGTCATAATCATTAGTCATTACATTATCTGATAACTCCGTATCTTCATTGAGTGTGTATTCATCTACGATGGCAACTGGTGCCTGATTTTCGTAACTGCTGATGACAATCTGGGTAATATCCGTATCAATACCAGCTTCATTATCTGATACTGTAAGAGTTATTTCTGTTGTTCCAGTTGGGAATTCTGCAGAAACTTCTTCACCTTCGGCACTTCTACCTTCCCATGTCCATTGCCAGCTTAATATCTCACCATCAATATCATAAGAGCCACTGCCATTGAGCATTATCTCGCAAAAACCAGTTACATCTGCCTGACCGGAATATTCTTCTCCGGCATCTGCTATTGGCAAGTCATTAACCGAGGTAACTATGATCACCACATCATCAGAAGCAGTTGCTCTGCCCTGCTGATCATCTACTGTAAAAGTAATGGTTTCTGTGCCATACCAGTTTTCATCAGGAATAAATGTAACTGAAAGAGTATCAATGAGTACCTGGATAAATTCGTTACCAGCTACACTCAAGATTAGTTCATCACCATCAATATCTTCTATAAAAGGATAGAAATCCTCTTCCAGAACAGCATCTTCTTCCAAAGAAAAACTTTCAGGAAGTTCGATTGTTGGTGGATTATTTATGGAACCAGGTGTCACTATTATGTTTCCATTAGTAAGGTCGCCGATATCTTGACTGTTATATAGGAATTCAGATAAAATCAAATCAGATGATCCCTCTGAAATCCCCTCAAATTGTAACTCTAATAATACTCCTTCACCATTTAATACACTTGATGTCATATAGGCAATAGATAGTGTTCCTGCAACATCATTAGTAGTAATCAAACCACCATCTGATATTGTGTTATCCATTTCAAAATCAATAAATTCTACTACGGAAGAGTCATAAGTAATCTCAAATTGATAAGCAGTGACTACATTTGCTTCAGGGATTTCAGATGTCATAATATAAACAGAAAGAGTGTCTCCAATTTCACCCTCAACGGAGGTTACTTCTATACTATAAGTATTTTCATATTGCCATTGATTAATATCACAAATACATTCTATTTCTCCGTTTGAAAGTTCAACAGATACTGTTCCAGTCCTGAAAGAATATTCATTATTTTCGCTAATTGTTACCGTGAAAATATCATCACCACTACCAGATGCGATGTTTGTATTTATCCAGTTTTGATCAGCTAAAATGGTCCAGTCACTATTTGATGTAACCGTGATATCGAAGCTATCTTCCTGCCAGGATGAATTATGTGATGTAGGAGTTATGTTCAAAACAGGAGGAGGAGAAAGTTCAATTTGAATATTTTCAATTCGCGAATAATCACCCCAGTAGAATCCTGCGTCAAATGGATCAGGGAAATACCATTTAACATCGTGATGCATAATTCGCCATTCTGAAGAATTCAGAGCTGTAGCACCCAATTGGTTTGATATCCAATAACTATAAGGGCTAAAAGTCGGCCATACCTGAAACTGAATAATCCGTCTCGAAATCATAATAGCATCTGTAGGATCAGTATCTACATCTGGACAAACCCAGCCTACATCACTATAATTATGTACTGCCGGCCAAGGAATCGGAGGTGTTATTCCCCAAACATAAATATCTTCTTCGAGTATAGTTAGTGAACCATCAGCATGCCTAATGTAGATGCTCAATACAAAACTATGAGGGGCGTTTGTTGCAATATCATGATTCCATTGGTATTCACCCGGAACTGCTTGAGTCTCTCCTAATTTCATTGCATTCATTCCATTTATTGTATGAGAATCTCCCCTTTCGAATAATGTAATTATTTCTGAATTACCAATATTAGATATCAAAATAAATAGTAACAATATTCCTAATTTCTTCATTTTTACTCCTTATAATATTTTGTGTTTTCTGCTACTAGTATCATAATGTTATCCAATATCTTTCCTGTTCCCAGATTTTATCATTTACTGCCCGGTGAGCAAGGCTGTAATCAGAAACATTGTGCTCTTTCATAAGAGCATCTAATTCAGGAATTTCCATCGAAGTAGATATCTCTCCCAATTTATTTGGAAGGCGATTGTGCATTGCCTTTTCTGTTAATTTGATTTTAAATCTATCATTTGCAAATAACGGTTTACTTCTATTTGCATCCTCGGGTGAGTATGCAAATAAGCATATCAGTGAACTTAAAAAACATAAAACAATCAAAAATCTTTTCATCCTTCCTCCAAAAGTTATTCCATTTCTAAAGTAATTTCAATTTTCCAAGTAATTATTCCACACATTTTTGTAAATTGCCTCTTCAGTATATTAATCTTTGTTTCGCCTATATTCTGCATATCTTTGTGGATTTTTCCTTGATTGTAAGAATCTATTTTTATTTTCTATCAGTCAAGAATATTTTTCATAGTCCAGTTTATTTAGATAAGAGACTGTTCAACATCATGCCATCACCTCTACAGCTTACGCTTCATAATATCAATAATATTGTACATTTTCAGATTTTTTTGACAAATATGCGGCAAATCAAGGTCGTTAATAAAGCATTTCGTAAATGTATTGAATTATTGTTCGCTTCTTCCAACCATGAATTTGTCAATATCCTGTCAGGGATGTGCACTTTATTAGCAAAATGTTGATTTCCAGCTTATAGATCAATTAATTCGCATGAACAGACCCTACACCATCTTCTAGGAGACCAGTAGGAGACTTCCAGGCAACACAGGGGAGACTAGTCAAGTCCCAAATGTTGGTGTAAATGTATTTGTTTATTTTGTTCTATTATAGCGGAATTTTGCCAGTTCAGAAATGAAGGCAAAAACATACAAGATTCCACTGAAAAACTTACGATTATTAGCTT
>JAVCDJ010000264.1 GCA_030765845.1 Candidatus Stygibacter australis | reverse complement strand
CAGCGAAGAGAGGTTCCGAATTCCAGAGATTACCTGAGTAAGTAACATGTTCCGGCAGATCAACATAGAAAGAGTTCTCATTTATCAGATTATTACGCATAACCACATCATAAGCTACACCATATATCTCATTATTCAGAAATAGTTGAGTATTCATGTCCGGATTATAAATGATATTATTACTCAATTCTGCCCTGCCAAATACACTCATCATATTCCCAAATCCAGTATTATTTGCGATTGTGCAGTTCGCAATATTCATTGACTGATAGCGGTGCTGCAGATAAATTTCTGCAAAAGCCCAGCTTGTATAGGTTATGTTATTATTCATCACAAGTGTATTAGTCAAATCAAGCTTGCGATCAATAGAGCTCTCACTTATACTTTGATAATAAATTAAATAAGCATCTTGAGCAGAGCAATTAGAGATAATTGCATTTCTTACGACTACGTCAGAAGAACCAAGATAAATTCCGGTATAAGAACCACCATCACCAATTATATTTAAATTATCAATTATCAAATTATTAATAACACTCTCTGTATTATCGCCATATATTACGCCAATTATTGAATTTTGATCATTTTCTGCATTTTTTACTATTACATTTTCAGTTAAACAGTATTTTGAATAATAAAATGCTATACCACTAACCCAGGAACCTAAGCAGTTTTCTATAATTAAATTTTTGAACGCAATATCTTTTGAATTCTGACAAATGATTGCTCCTGATATGTCATTTGATCGGCAATTTATTAAGCCGATATCAATTATCTCAATATTTTTCTGGTTTAAGATAGAAAAAAACAAACTGTAATAATCACAATCAATTATTGTATTCTCCATTCCAGCACCTTGTAACCTGATATCAGATTTCACGGCAAAAGGAAATATCTGCTCATTTTGAGAATACGAATAATTCCCTTCTGCCAGATGAATAGTATTGGGATTCAGGCTGTCCGGTTCTATAATCTGCATAGCAAAAGCGATTGTCTGTAATGGTTCATCTTCATTTAGTCCGGAATTATTATCATCCCCCCATGGTGAAACATAAAGATCATAATTTTCTAAAGAAAAATAGCTGCTTTCACAATTAATGGAGATCTCGGGAGATAATCGCTCTGAAATATAAAAAAAATCCGGTTCAGTTATAATAGCACTACCCACATCCAAATTAATTTCCAAAGGCTCAGTGTATCTATGAAAATACATATCCATTCCCATAGCTGCAATGTTATCATAAATACTGCAGCGATTAACCTGATCAAAAGTAACAGTACATTCGCTAAAATAAATTCCTCCTCCTGATACTGTAGTTCTATTATGAAAAATGTTTACATTACTTAAATAACAATTTGATCCTTCATCTATAGATAATCCCCCCCCCCCACGAGAAAAGCAGTTTCTCATGATACAATTCATTACATTAACCTCACAATTTTCTTCTATGCAGATTCCACCTCCCGGATTCAATGGAAAATCATCCAGAGGAATATTCAAACCCTCTTCATTATTGATCAAAGTAAAACCATTCACTTCTGCAGTTTCTTCATTATCGATCATAATACAGCTTCCCAGGTAATTTCCATCAATAATAGTAGAATCGATGTAAACCTGCATTGGGTCTATTGCATAAAGACTTGCAAGAGTTATTTTGTGTCCATTGAGATTGATATTCTCATAGTATCTACCCTGATGCACTAATACCGTATCTCCATCTGCTGAAGCATTAATTGCTTCCTGAATGAGCTGATACTCACAAGAACCATCAATATCAACTTCCAGAATATCACTAAACAGTAATATGGGAAAACACACCATTAAAATTAATAAGAATATTACCTTCATATTTTCATTTCCTTCCAAAACATCCTGCCGTCCCTTTCGGGACGACAGGTATTACATTCATATTTTCCAAATCACGAGTTATCGAAGATCCTCCGTAGTTGTAACGAAGGAGGACGAGTTTTATGCTGCATTTCTATCATTTAAGGATCAGCAGTTTATTAGCTCCGATAATTTCATGGGATACTGATAATGTATAGAAATAAACACCAGCAGCTACTGTCTTTCTTTGTTCATTTCGGCAATCCCAGACGGTGGAATATGCTTCTCCCCGCTGAGTTTCTCTGCTTGCCAGTCCGGCTATACGCGCCAGTCCGCTTAAGCTTACGTTCAGCTTTATAGATTTAACTTTCTGACCCCTGATATTATAGATTTCAATCAGTGGATCATCTATTGGTATATCTGGTAGTGTAAATTCCAGGAAGACATTACCTCTACTATTATCCAGATATACCGGATTGGGATAACTGCTTATTTTACATTTTACATTTTCAATTTTACATTCAGTATTGCCCACATGAGGAGGTGCGCCATACTCATAACAGCCCATATCAATAATATCATTCCAGACCCGTTCATTTCCAGCTAAGTCCATTGGTGGTATATTCAATCCCAGCGTATCAGGCGTCCCGGCATCAATACAAGGTGAACCTTCACTCAGCTGATAATACAAAGGTATATCATCTGGTAGATAGGGATAACACTCTCCAGCGAAGAGAGGTTCCGAATTCCAGAGATTACCTGAGTAAGTGACATGTTCAGGCAGATCAACATAGAAAGAGTTCTCATTTATCAGATTATTACTCATAACCACATCATAAGCTACACCATATATCTCATTATTCAGAAATAGTTGAGTATTCATGTCCGGATTATAAATAATATTATTACTCAATTCTGCCATCCCGAACACACTCATCATTGTGCCAAACCCATGGTTATTAGCGATTGTGCAATTAGCAATATTCATTGACTGATAGCGATGCTGCAGATAAATTTCTGCAAAAGCCCAGCTTGTATATGTTATATTATTATTAAAGATTAGTGTATTTGTCAGATCAAGGTTATTGGCACTTGTAATTTCTTCAATATTCTGATAATCTATTAAATAAGCATCATGAGCTGAACAATTTGATATTATAGTATTCCGGACTGACACATCTGAGAAACTTAAGAATAATCCTACTTCTGAGCCTGCATCACCAACAATTGAAAGATTATCAATTATTACACTATTAATTGTTATATCATTAGAATAATCATGAATTCCTATAGTAGAATATTCGTCATTTGCTGCATCCCGGATTATTACATTTTCCACAATGATCCCTGTATTTCGCGAAAAGCTTAATCCACTTGTTGACGAGCATAGACTATTTTCAATTAACATATTTTTGAAA
>JAVCDJ010000263.1 GCA_030765845.1 Candidatus Stygibacter australis | reverse complement strand
AAAATCACGCTGAATCTGCATGAAATGACGATATATCACCTGGTTAAGGTCTAAAAGGGAATCAGTGTTTAAGGCTCTTTTTTGAAAATAACCAATAATGCTATCCATAAATATTTTACTGCCTATGATACTCAAGGCAACAATAATAAACAGAACTACCAGTATAAAAATCTTTCTCTTTATCGGGTCTTTTACCAGGCTGTTCATATATACCTCACAAAATTTAATTCAAAGTAAATAATGCAATTTTCAAACCAAAGTTTAATTTTTTTATTAACAATACATATTTCCATGATTTTCAGTAACTTAAGTAATATCTTTGCTGTTATGCGTTGAAAAAAATAGTCCCAAAAACGGGCATTTTACCGTGAATTGCCCGAAATCAGGAGAAGAAAAATGCCAGCCAGAGAGTGTTTTCAGCATCAGAGGTCTTATCCACTCGATGTAATTGATGAGCTGGGATATAAAGATAACTCCCAGGCTTGAGCTGAAATATCTCGTCAGGATTTCTATATTTGATAACAGCATTGCCTGATAGAAGTAAGATCCATTCGTTTTGCGGTTGATCATACCAAAATCCAGGAGGGGATGCCTGCCCTGCAGAAACAATCCTTTCAATCCTGATCTGCTGCTTATCGAATATTATTTGCGAGATTTCCTTCGGAAAGGGGAATTCAGGCAGATCTTCAAAAAAATTAGGCAAAGCTGACATGTTCCCAATCTTTTCCATTCCAGATTTTACTATAGTTTCTGAACATTACATAAGCAAGCCAGATCTGCTCGAGAGTCTGCAATCTTTCTCTCATAGAAATATCCAATTCGTCTACCCAGGTATTAAAATTTTTGATCAAGTCATACGGTAATTCATAATCAATCATATTCTGCAGATCATCCTGTCTGGGTAAAAATACGGCTTCATCTTCGTCTCCAAAGCCGGTAAATTCTTTTGTTTTAATATTATAATTATCAGGAACTATGCTGTAAAACTCATCTTCACATAACAAAAACCTGTAAAGTCCCTTTTCAAATTCCATATCAGCAAAATCCTGAGGAACACCATAAAAATAATCACCCTGTTCCGGTTTCCAATGTGCCTTTACTTCATCAGCTTTTCTGCACATGTTAATGTATCTTTTACTTGTATCCATCCTTCAACTCCCTCATTTAAATTTTATATTAGCAATAAAATTTGAAAATGATATTCTTTGTCCAATATAAATTATTTTTTCACTTAAAAAAACAAGATCCTGCAATTATCAGATATCCAAAGTGGGGTTAGGAGAAATGAAGAGCTCATATTCCTCCATTTTTAGATAATAGTTTCTGATCAATTTATAAGAAAGAGGTAATGATACCAGAAGACCAGCCAGCAGGCAGATAGCACCAAATAAGTTAATGAGTAAAACCTGCAAAGAGATAAAGAATTGCTGCCATCTGGTTTCATGTCCTGCTTTGATGCTGAAGATTATTGCGCGAATGGGATCGATTTTTTTTTCAACCATCAGGAACGGAATAGGAATAACGCAGGCAATACCATAAAGCACCATGATCAGGCGGACAATATGAAGAACCGGATCTACCATAATATCGAGGAGGTAACCCGTGCAGATAACCTTGAGAACAAAGAAATAAAATTCAGCAATTAGAGTGAGTAACCAGAATTGGGGATAAAATCTGATACTTGCTAAGTATTTTGAGACAGTAAGATCATCTTTTTGAGCAAAGGGGATAAGGGTAAAGGGAACCAGAAATAGTAAGATCAGGTTGGTAGTCCAATAATTTTCTCTGAAAACATAGGATAATATTGCTATAGGAATTATGAATGCCAAAGTTATCAAAAGTCCCAATCCCAGTGATTTTGAGTATTCTTCTTTTTGATTCTGCCAGGTTTCGGAGAAGTTTTTTGCGGCAGAAAGATCAGTTTTCAGAGCGGTCGAGGCGTGACCGCATACTTGACAGTAGATCTGATGAGGATGTAATTGTTCATTGCAGTATTGTGTTTTACCTTGTTTCTTAGTTTCTGCTTTATCTATTCCTTTGCATCTCATTATTTATTTCCTTTTAATTTATAATTTATTCCCAGCTGATTTACCAATCCCAGATCACCATAGGAAAGAATTGCATAACTAAATTCATATCTGTCCCAGTTGATCCCAAAACCACCAGTTAATCCTGCCAGTTTTTCACCGGAGCCACCTGTTTTCCAGTCAGCGGCATCACTTTTATATCCTGCTCTAATTTTCAGATTTTCCATAGGAGCTATTTCCAGACCAAAGCGTGTGTAGTAGTCATTTTTAAATGGTTTATAGAAATCTGCTGCCAGGAGAATTTTGGGATTGATCTGGAATCCAAAACCCAGGTCGACCAGAGAAGGCAGGTTTTCTTCATATTCTGATGAGGTAAAAGCCCAACGCTGAAATCCAAGATTCCGTAAGGAAATACCGATATGAAGATTCTCGTTTTCTGTGATATGATAAATACCTAGATCAACGGCAAACATAGAGGCTGAATGGCCATCAATTGATTCAAAGAGCATTTTGGCTGTGGCACCCAGATTCAAGCTGTTTGTGATATGATATGATAATGCCCCCCCGGCTTCCAGGTCTAAAAATCCAAATGTTCCGTCGGTTCCCAGATAATTACCCTGATCATCACTAAGGGTTTTGGTTTCAGAAGTTGACAAAAACCTGGAATATATGGCATAAGCAGAACGATCATCAATTGGCTTGGCAAAAATTAGTGAGCCACAATTAATTCCATCCAGGTAACTCATATAGACAGCATTAAGTTGGGAATCCTGCAATTGATACAATCCTCCGGGATTAAAAAACACTGCTTCGGCATCATTGGCGATTCCGGCATATGCTGAGCCCATGGCAGAAGCTCTGGGTGAGAATGATAATCGGGAGAAAGTAAATCCCGTGGTCCCTGCGTTTTCATCGGCAGCATAACTAACTGCAATAATGCCAGTTAGGAGTATAATAATAAATATTTTTTTCATCTGTTCCTCTTAAAATTCTACTTTGATCTTACTGATTTGGTTAAAAATTTCTTCTTTAGTTTTTGCATTTAGTAATTGGTCAAGATTACCAGGAGTCCTGATAAAGTTTGAAATTGCAGCCAGCAGCTTCATGTAATTTGATTGTCTGGAGGGAGGAACAGCAAGGAGAAAAACCAGCGAGACGGGTTTTTGATCGATAGAATCATAGGGAAGGGGTTCAGCTAATTGACAGACAGTAACCACAAAATCCAGTACTGTTTCATTGCAGCCGTGTGGTAGGGCAACTGCCCTGCCTATTCCGGTTGACATTACATTTTCGCGTGCCCAAATAACCTTGAAAAAGTCATCAGCAGAACTAACTACTTTTTTCATAGCCAGGAAATCTGCCATTTCTTTTAGAAAGGACTTCTTATCTACTGCCAAATATTGTGCCAGGGTAAAATCCGATCGAAACACGCTTTCCATATAGATAACAACCTCCATTATCTTCCTGATTTGTCTATTTATTTACTTGACTGAATAAGTCAATTATTTTTTCTGCTGTATTGCTTTAGTAATGTAACTTAAATAAGGAGAAAAGAGCATGAAAATTAGATTACTGATCATATTGGCAGTATTAATTGTAGTTACCGCAATTTCAGCTGAAATTGCACCTGAGACAGTTTTGGCGAAGTATTCAGAAGGTCAGATCACAATGGAAGAATTTAATCAGCGACTAAGTATGATTCCTGTAATGTATCAGGGCAGATATCAGTCCTATGAAGGTAAGGTTAAATTTTTAAATGAGTTATGTACAGAGGAAATGTTTTATCAGGAAGCACTTACTTTGGGTTTGGAAAATGATCCAGATATTCAGAAAAAAATAACCAACCAGATAAAATCAACCTATTATACAGAATATCAGAAATATCTTAAAAATGATGAGATCAAAATTACTGATGAAGAGCTTTATGAATATTTTCTGGAACATCTTGATGAGTACCCGGGAGTTACATTTGATGAATCCAAAACGATGGTGGAAAACAAATATCGTCCTCAGGTAGAAAAAGAATTTTTTGAAAAATATGATGCTGATCTGTGGCAGAAATATGATATTGTCATTCATGAAGACCTTCTCGATTCACTTGATTTTAATGACCAAAGCACAATTGATCCTATTGCTGACCAGAAATACGTCACAAGTAATGATCCTGATATAGATAAGACCATAGCTGATCTAAAAGAGCTTTACGATGGCTTGCCGAATAGAAATAAGCAGCCATTTTTGCGTAAGGAATCAAGACTGAACTCAATTCATGAAATGACTAAGATGGATCTCTATTATCACGAAGCGCTCAAAGAAGGCTTTGACCAGAATCCTGTAGTGCTGGAAACTTTGCCAATGATAAAAAGAAACATGATGCTGAGAGAAACTTATAATCGTCTGGTTACAAATCAGATTGATGTAACTGACCAGACCATCAGAGAATATTATGACAATAACCTTGAAAAGTTTAGCACCAAACCCTTCCGTAAGATCCAGGCATTTGGTTTCAAAGATGAAAAAGCTTCAAAAAAAGCCAGAAAGACGGTAAAAAAAGCGCTTAAGAAAGGTGATACCGAGTCATTGAATGCTGTACTCGAGAGCTCTGTTTTTGAGTTTGAGAATGGTGAATTAGATCATATCTATAAAAACAATATTATTCCTAAATGTGGAAATGATACTCTCTGGTGTGAGGAAGTGTGGGATGTGGATTATGGCAAAACAGACCCGGAAGATCTCAGCGATATTTTAACAAGTGCTCAAGGATACTACGTATTTTTCCGTATTCTGGAAGATACAGTGCCAGTAGCAACTCCTTTTGATGATGCCAAAGTACAGATCGAAAATGAGATGAGGCGAGATAGATCTCGTGAGCTTTTTGAATCTGCTGACCTTGATCTAAGAAAGAAATTTAATCTGGAGATACTAGAAGATAATCTGATAGAAAAACTCACTCCAGAAGAATATTTCACTAATGCCGAGAATGCCCAGAAAAAAAGGCGCTATAACGATGCAATCTACTATTATGATCAGATATGTGAATATTATCAAAATGGCTCAGATGATTATAAAGCAATGTTTATGAAGGGTTTCCTTTATTCTGAAGAGATCAAGGACAAAGACAAGGCAATAACTATCTTCCAGGAATTGATAGATAAATACCCTCAGGGTGACTTGAGTGACGATGCTCAATATATGATTGATGAGCTTAATGGAAAGAGCAACGTTATAGAAAATATGGAATAGTTCAAAAATCCATTATATTGTAGTCTTGGATTGTAGATAAATAAAGGGGGACAATGTGTTTTACTCTGGAGAACAGCTAAAAGAAGTTTTTCTTAAAGCAAAAAAACAGCGTTTTGGGATTATTGCCTCAAATATGGTTTTTGATTTTACTATAAGAGGCGTATTACAGGGATATGAACAGCAACAATCAGATGGGCTGCTGCAGATGAGCAGTGGAGCGGTTAAATTTGCTGCTGGTGATACTCAGGATATGAATATCGGTGCTCAGTTGATAAGTACAATAATAAAAACTTTGGCACAGCAATATAAGCATTCCGGAGTGGGATTACATATTGACCATGCCACGCCTAATTATTTTGATTTCGTAGTATATTGCATAGAAAACAATCTGGTTTCCAGTGTTATGATTGATGCTTCCAAAGAAGAATTCAAAGAAAATATTCGTATTTCGTCTGAAGTAGTCAAAATTGCCCATAAGCATGGTGTACTGGTGGAAGGAGAAATAGGTTACATAAA
Source organism: Candidatus Stygibacter australis (assembly GCA_030765845.1). NCBI lineage: Bacteria > Pseudomonadati > Candidatus Cloacimonadota > Cloacimonadia (SeqCode) > Cloacimonadales (SeqCode) > Candidatus Stygibacter > Candidatus Stygibacter australis. The sequence continues at coordinate 41,951 of JAVCDJ010000263.1, read as the reverse complement.
AGGCTCTGAAGATGAAATCGTCAGTGATACTGAGTTATACACTAATCCCGAAGAAGCTTTGGAATTTGTGCAAAAAACCAAAGTAGACCTATTTGCTGCCAGTGTAGGAACAAATCATGGAGTAACCAAAGGAAGCGAAGTTGTTCTAAGGCTTGATCTCATTAAAAAAATTGATGATCTGCTGATTGCCAATAATGTGGAAACAGGTATTGTACTGCATGGTGCCAGTGGACTCACAGCACGTCAGCAGCAGGACGCTATAGCCAATGGAGTGGTGAAAATCAATAAGGACACGATGTATCAGATGGAAATGGCTTCTGCTGTGCAGGCATATTGGGAAAAGGAAAAGGACTCAATCGTGAAACCAGCGGGTATTTCTGAAAAAGAATATATTCCTGATAAAAAGAGATTCGATCCGCGTAAATGGATTTTTAAAGCAGAAGAAGGGTGTTCGAAAGCAGTACAGGAACAGGTTGAAATTTCTGGCAGTGCTGGAAAATCAATCCTGGTTTAAAGTAATTTAAGGAGGAAATAATGCTTAATATAGCAATAAATGGCTTTGGGAGAATTGGTCGTCTGGTTTATCGAGGGATGCTTGAGCAACCGGATATATTCAATGTTGTAGCTATCAATGATCTCACTGATGCCAAAACTCTCGCTCATTTACTCAAGTATGATTCCGTGCATGGAGTATTAGCCGCCAAAGTGTCCAATATGGAAAATATGATAATTGTGAATGATCATGAAATAAAGGTGTTTTCAGAAAAAGATCCGGCAAATTTGCCCTGGATGGACTTGAATATAGAATATGTTGTTGAATCTTCTGGTGTATTTCGTAAAAGAGCACAGGCTGCAAAACACCTGGAAGCCGGAGCAAAGAAAGTGATCATTTCCGCTCCTGCCAAAGATGATGTGGATGCCACTATTGTATTGGGAGTAAATAATGAAGCTTTGAAGCCGGAACATGAGATCGTATCCAATGCCTCATGTACTACAAACTGTCTGGCTCCCATAATGAAAGTGATCACTGATAATTTTGAGGTAGAAAGTGCCTTTATGACAACTATTCACAGTTATACTGGAGACCAGAGGCTCATTGATGCTCCCCACAGCGACCTCAGACGTTCCCGGTCTGCAGCAATAAATATTGTTCCCACTTCCACTGGAGCTGCTGTGGCAACCGGAAAAGTGATTCCATCACTGCAGGGGAAGATAGATGGTCTGGCTGTTAGGGTACCCACTCCCAATGCTTCGCTGGTGGACGTGGTAATTTATGTGGAGCGTGATACTTCCATTGATGAGATAAATTCTCTGATGAAAGATGCTGCCCATGGTTATCTCAAAAACATCCTGGAATATTCAGAAGAACCACTGGTTTCTACTGATATTATCCATAACCCGCACAGTTCAATATTTGATGCCCAAAGCACAATGGTGAACGGCAGGATGATAAAATTATTGAGCTGGTATGACAATGAATGGGGATATTCCCAAAGAGTCATTGATCTTGTAAAATTAATGGCAGAAGATTAATCATATCAATAACTTAAGATGAAAGAACACTACATATCGCCTGAGAGGAAAATTAACCTTTCAACAACCTTTTATCAAATATTAAGAAAAATATTTGACAAAAATTTAGGGTTTAGATATAAACAATAACAAATGTCTCCAAGATAAATGAGATTATATTTCTAAGGAGGATAGTAATGAAAAAATTACTCACTGTTTTATTGGTTGTCGCTTTGGCTTCCGTTCTGTTCGCTAACAATGCGGTAAGAGTTAAAGATGTTAACCCTACTCTTTTCAGCCGTCAAAATTCTCATGCTCGTGACTTTATCACGATTACTGAAGAAGATTTTGAAGGTGGAATTGGAGACTGGGAATATTACGACGAAACCGCTCCCACAGACTGGAATGAAGCATGGCATATCAGCGACGTAGGTGCCTATGACGGCGATTCATGGTGGATGGGTGACGAAGAACTTGGTGGTTATACAGATCACCGTTATCTGATTCTGGATACTCCCACTCTCACACTGGCTGCAGATAGCCCGGAATTGAACTTTATGTTCGCTCTGAGCTGCGAAGATGTTGGTGGAGACCCACCATACAATGCCTGGGATGGTGCCAATGTCCGTATTTCTACTGACGGTGGCAGCACCTGGACTCCTATCGAAGGAACTCCTGCCTATAATGGTTCAAGTTTCTATTCTTTCGGTTATGAATTTAATGAAGGTGTAGGTATCCCTGGATGGGGAAGTTCTACTGAATGGGTTGCCTGGACTGAAGCAAATTTTGATCTTTCAGCTTATGCTGGTGACAGTGTAAAACTGCGTTTTGCTTTTGCTTCTGATCCTGCATATAGCACTGGTGATGATCCTGATATGTTCGGATTTAAACTTGATGACATTGAAATTGATACCGATGCCGGACAATTTGTTTCTGATGGTGATGGTGCCGCTGGTGATGCTCAAATGGTTCCCGGATATGGTGGAGCTGTTGTGGGAAATCTCTGGCACGTGTATGAAGATGCTATGGCTCCCAGCCCAATAAATGCGGTTGGATGCTTTGATGAAGGAACTGGCACTTACCTGCCTGGTATGAGCAATTTTGTTGTTTCTCCATCATTTAATCTGCCAGCAGATGGTATTTTCACCTGGGATATTTATTGCGAAACTCTGCTTGATGCAGGTACTTTCCCAGATTGTGATTATATCCATGTAGAAGTTCGTTCAATGCCCGATGGTGGCGCATGGACTGGATGGAACTCAATTTCTAATCCTCTGGGTGATCCAGGAGGAACTAACTACGTATTTACTGGTGCTGTTGATACCTGGACCCTCTTTACTGAAGGTTGGGGTGTGGAATATGCTGACATCTCAATGCTGGCTGGACGCGACGTCCAGTTCCGTTTTGGAATGCATTCAAATATTACTGATGAAGTAGTTCCCGGTGGTCTCAGAATTGATAACTTCTCTGTAACTCAAGAAATTTATCTGGGTCCAGCTCCAGAAAATCTGATGGCAGAAGTTACGGTTGATGATCAAGTTCTCCTGACTTGGGATCCCGTCACTGTTGGTGGCGAAGAAGGCTGGCTGCAATGGGATGACGGTGTAAATAGCGATGCAATTGGTTTTACAGATGGAGGGAATCTTTATGTTGCTGCCTGTTTTGATCAGAATGACATGTTGCCTTATATTGGTGGTTTCCTAACTGAAATGGAAGTCTATATTTATGATCTTCCCACCTCGATGAACGTTTACATCTGGGAGGGCAATAATGGTGCAAATCAACTTATGAACCAGGCTTATACTCCTACTGGTAATAGTTGGAACACAATAACTCTTAATAATCCCGTGGAAGTAGAAAGCGGTTTGAAATACTGGATTGGATATTCTGCACAACATGCTGTAGGAGTTTATCCTGCTGGTGTAGATGCCGGACCAGCAGTTGTCGGTAAAGGAGATTGGTATGCTTCTACTCCAGGATCCTGGCTCTCCTTAGCCGCAGGTGGCAGTGATGCCAACTGGAATATCCACGCTTTCGTGGAAGCTGACGGTCGTAAATTACCTGTATTTGCCGGAGTTACGCGTGAGCGTGAAGTAACCGGGTACACTGTATGGCATTCACTGGAAAGTGGTGGAGATTATATTAATGTCGGTACTGTAGATCCTTCTGATACTCCTACTTATCTTGATGAAAGTCCTGAAGCTGGAGCATGGAACTATTATGTAGTTACTGCTCTTTATGATGGTCTTGATGGTGCTGCAAGTAATGAAGCAGCGGCTTATATCTTTGATGAAGATGCTGTAGAAATCGCTTATGATGATGGCACTGCAGAAGAAGGTCTTAATGTAGGTATTGCTCAGTATATGGCTGTGAAATTCACTCCCGTATATCCAAGCTCAAGATTACTTACTCATATCAAAGTATATATCGAAACAATGAATACAGGTCAGTTTGTATTCCGCGTATTCCCTGATGAAGGTGGAATGCCTGGTGCTGATTATCTTGCTCAGTTCAGTATTACTCCGGCTAACCTGCATGAAGGTTGGAATACTATAGTGGTTCCAGATTCTCTTTCATTCAGTTCAGGCAGCTTCTATGTAGCTGTGTTCGAGATGGCTAACCTTGCCTCTCTCGGACTGGATACTGATAACATGGGTCAGAGCTGGATTACTACCGGTACTCCTCCTGGCATTGACTGGGAAGCTGTTGGCGATGGTAATATTATGATCCGCGCGATCGTTGTTCCCACTACTGGTGAAACATCAGAAGAAATTGCTCCAGCAACTGCTGCTGTAAGCAATTATCCTAATCCCTTCAATCCTGAAACCACTATCGCTATGAATATCCCTTCAGACGGATATGCAAGCCTTAAGGTTTACAATGTTAAGGGTCAGTTGGTTAATACATTAGTTGATGGCTTCATGACTGCCGGAGAAAACTTTGTGACCTGGAATGGTACTGATGATAACAGTAATCCTGTTACCAGCGGTATTTATTTCTACAAACTGGAAACAGAAAATCAGACTGTAACAAGTAAGATGATCATGCTCAAGTAATTGACTTGATCACTCTTATTTAGATAGTATAGCCCGGCAACAGATTAATATCTGTTGTCGGGTTTTTTCTTTATGGGAGGGAAAATGAAAAATAATGGCTCAATAATACTGATCTTGATCATGCTTGCCGGGATTCTCCTGCAGCTTGCTCTGCTCTTTATTGGCATGGCTCCTGATGAAGTGAAGTGGTTTGATCCTCAGGACTACGTTAGAATTGGACGGGAGCTTGCCCAGGGAGAATCTTTCAGCACAATTGATAATGAAAGGAATCTCTATTTTTCTCCGGGTTATCCCTATCTGCTGGCTGGCATGATAAAGATCGTAGGTCCACGCGTGATCAGTATCAGGATCTTTCATATTCTGCTGTTTCCCGTATTTATTTATTTTTTCTACCGTATAGGCAAGGATTGGAGGAATGAGCAGACCGGGCTTATTATGGCTGCTCTTGCTTTGATCTACCCCTTCTACATCTATGTGCCTCTCACACTCTATCCTGAGGCGATATTATTATACCTGATACCTGTCATTGCCTGGATGATGCTAAAAAGTGGTGCTGATCCTAAATGGTATTATTTGCTCATTTCCGGTGTCATTATTGCCCTTGCAGTTATGATCAGACCCACTGCCATCTTCACAATCCCCGTATTTGTTTTCTATGTTTCGCTCAAGTCCGGCTGGAAATTTAAAAAGTTCCTGATGATCGGTGTGCTTATCTGCATAATCCCTGTTCTGGCAGTATTCGGCTGGATGATGAGAAATAATTCAGTCCACGGGAAACCCGTATTCTCCTCCGCTGGAGGTTATAACCTGCTGATGAGTTATAATCAAAATGCCACTATTGGAGTGAAACTCGATTACCCGCTGCCACCAGCAATCCAGAAACGTCTTGATTCTGCTGCCAATAAGGAAGAAATACAAAACATAGCCCAGGAAGAAGCACTCAGATTCATTAAAACTCACCCCTTTAAAGCTCTCAAACTTGCCTTCTTCAAACAGCTTGATCTCTGGAATCCTTTCCCCCGAACTACTACTACCAGTGGTTTTGCCCGTCCCCAGTTCAAACTCATTTCTGCCATACCCTATATTCTCTTTCTGATCCTGGGTATCATCGGCTTTATCAAAAATCGCAAAGATGGATTCATTATTGCTCTTTTATGTCTCACCCTGCTCAATTGCCTGCTGAATGGACTTATTGCTGTGTCTGTACGTTATCGGCTGATCACGGATTTTGCCTTTATACTGCTGGCTGCCACGGTGATTTCTGAATTCTGGACTGACAGGATCAAGCGTAAAATCCAAAGAAATATTACTGCTAAAACACCATGAAAAAATTCGAACTGGTAGATTTTCTTAAAGGTTATGCCATTATCACCATTGTACTCTATCATCTGTTGAATAGTCTGCATTATTCCGGAGTTATCGAAAAAGCCATCCAGTTTGGCGGAACAGGGGTGCATGCCTTCCTGTTTGTTTCCGGGTTTGGTTTATATCTCTCATTTCTCCGCAAACCGCTTAATTATGGTGTTTTACTCAAGAAAAGGTTTGCCAGAGTATATATTCCCTATATTATAATTGTGCTGCTATCAGCTCTGATTACGCAGTTCATTCCCATATTTAAATCTTCCTGGTACGCCCTGGCTGGACATGTATTTCTCTACAAAATGTTTGATAGCGCGATCACTGGCTCCTATGGTGGACATTTCTGGTTTATTTCCACTATAATCCAGCTTTATCTGATTTTCCATCTGCTGGCCTGGTTCAAAAAACGTGCTTCTGATCTCGTTTTTATATCCACAGGTATCGCCATTGGCATCATCTGGGCGATAATTGTAACACTTCTCGGAAAATCTGAACTTCGTGCCTGGAATAGTTTCTTTCTCCAATATGCCTGGGAATTCATGCTCGGTATGGTGATTGCCCATCTTGTATCTATCGATAAATTGCAGCATAAGATCAAAAACTGGCATTTTCTGCTCCTTGCTGCGATCTGTCTGCCGGTTTACGCATTTCTTGCCCTTAAAGCTGGCAGCATCGGCAAGGTATTCAATGATATTCCCGCCCTCATCGGTTACCTGGCAATTGCCGTATTTATTTTCCAGCTCAGGATCATTCCCCTAAATAAATTTATTCTCTACACTTCCCGAATTTCATATTCTTTCTTCCTCATCCACATCCTGATCAATACTCTCATCATCAATATTTCGCGCTCAGCAAATTTACCAGTTAATCTGCTCACGATATTATTTTCCTTCCTCATCAGTTACGTATTTTCAATTTTTTACACATCATTTATCACAAAAATCACCAGATTCTAAACTAAAATATTTCCCCATTCCCCCAAAATCCCACATATAAGCCCTATACGTCCCATAAGACCCATAAATCCTATATCTCCCAATAACTTAACCCACAAAGTGCTTATAACCCGGAACAACAAAGCACGTACTCACATTAAAATGTCACTACGTGCTTTGTTGTTCTACCTTAAGTACGGGTTATAGGGGATATATTTAAAGCGTATGATATTTAGGAGTGAGAGTCAGGGGAGGGTTTTTATTGTGAGATGTTTTTTATTTTTGTGGTTCCTGATAGTATTTCAGGTTTCAGATCTCTGGCTGGGCAAAATAATTACTACTTGTTCTAAGTTTTATTGTCGTTTGTGATGGTGTCTAAAATCCAGATAAAAGTTCTTTGGTGAATAACGAGAAAAGAAGAGCAAGTAAGAAACTGAATAAAGTACCTACGAGAATGTATTCCATTCTTCTATGGTGCTTAGGATCAGATTCAATACGCAATAAAGATTTAGCTGCTATTAAAAAGCCAACAGCTAAGGGTTGATCTATCAGGATAAAGATAAATATGAGAATTCTTTCTAAAATACCAATATACTTGCCACCTTCTATAAGACCAGATTCAATATCTTCTTTCAGGCTAACATTTTGATTTATAAAGTCATCAGTTACCAGTTTCATCAGTTTACCAGAAAATAGGGTTATACCCATTATCCCCGTGGCACAGGCAATAATAGAATAAAAGAAATCATTATCCCAATAAAAGTAAGAATTATTATCCCAGAAATAAGCTATCGTTAATAAAATCATAAAATGATATGCTTGCTCAATTATGAAAACTATATGATCTTTAGATTTCTTAGCTAATGTATTCCTGATTAGACCAATAATCAAGTATTCTATGAAAATTACTCCCAGGAAAACAGGTTTGAATATCCCATAATTATCATAATCTCCACTCAATAATAAAATGAGAATCACTAACGAAACATGAATTGCGCTGTATGCTAAGGCTGTTAACCCTTTTTGGGATAGTTTCTTAACAGGTAGTACAAAATCTGCCAATAAATGACAAAATATTAACGAACCATACAATTGAATCATTATTTCTCCAGGAATATTATTGGTAAGTTCCTAAATTTTGCCTTGTTCATAAGATTCTAAATAGTTACTAACAGCTTTCCAGCAACTGTTTTTTAATAGTTTTGCTACTGCTTGTTGAGTTATATTATTATTAGACATTTTACGTTCTAATTTCTCTGCTATTTCATTCTGATTATAACCAAGCAGAGCGTATCTGAGTGCTGCTGCCTGGCGAGAAGTGATTTTCTTAAAAATACAATCAAGAAATTTTATCTCTACTTTCATATGAATATCCTCTGTAGCCAAATACAATTCCTGCTGATTATCCAAATTATCGAGACCCTTTCCTGACAATTCAAATGCCTTCCCAAATGATTCACTTACATTATTCTTTTCGATTTTATCTACAGTTCCTATCCCTATCGAAATACGAGTTCTAACATTTTGCTCTGATAGTAAATATGCCTTAATAAATAAAGCTAATCGAATAGCTAAATTTTCTTGATATAAGATGAGTTGCCAGCTATCTCCCCGAAAAATATCCAGGTTAGATTCAATGCTTTTACCATATTTTTTATTGAACTGTTCTGGAATAGATTTTAGCAATTCCTGAACCTTGCTTAATTTTACACTTAATTTGTGTGATTTTATTATGTCACCTGTTAATACAGCGTATTTCATAAAATTTTCCTTATTTCTAATATCTGTCGTCAATACATATAGAAAGGAGTATCAATGTCAATAGAAAACTAATAAAATACAACCTCTGGGGGTTGATTTATGCTATTACAACCCTCAGGGGTTGTAATAGGGGGGGGGGCTTTCCTTGAAGAAAATATCTTTTCCCGGGAGTAATTGCTTTACTGCAAACTTATTAGATAGTTGCTTGAACTTAATCGGGGACGATTAAGCTACGTTGTAAGATATGTGTCTCGACTTGAAAATATCCACGGTTGATTTATCAACCGTGGATTCTGTAATTAATTTATTCAAAGCTGATGAGTACATCACCTTTGCCGACTGAATCACCGACATCGACTTTGATTTCTTTTACTGTTCCGGCAAAGTTTACTTCCAGATTGTTGAACATCTTCATTGCTTCCAGAACTACCACGGCATCGCCTTCTTTGACGGTATCTCCCACTTTCACCTTAATTTCATTGATCATGCCGGGGATGGGGGCAGTGAGAGTTTTAGCACCATCTGAATCTGCGTCTTTCTGTTTTGGAGTCGTTTGTCTGGGAGTTTTGATGCCTGATTTATTCATCGGATCAGCAACTTCCACGTGGAACAATTCTCCATCTACATAGACATCAAAAGGTCTGGTAGCTACGTCTTCAGGTGCTTTGCCACCATCAGTGAGTTTTCCAGATTTAGCTTTTTCGATCATGTCCTGCTCTTTTTTCACATCTTCCAGAGTTATGGCTTTTGCTTCCGGAGGAATTTCTACAAGTCCATATTTCCATTTCAGGAAACGCTTGCCAGTTACCGGATATAAAGCAACTATTAATTCATCATCAAGGTTTTTTGCCAGGTCTTTTACTGATGCTTTCACCTGAGGCATTTCCGGTTCCAGTTCATCACCGGGACGGCAGGAAATTGGAGTTTCTCCGCGAGGATAATCCTTAAGAGCTTTTTTCTGCACTTCGGGATCAATGGGGAGGGTGGTTTTGCCATAAAGACCAAAACAGAGGTCTTTCACCTGCTGCGTGATCTGGGTGTATTGTTCTTCTTTATCGTAGAGTACATTATTGACGGTCTGGATGCCAACTATCTGACTGGTAGGTGTCACTAAGGGAACCTGTCCTAAATCACGGCGGACTTTGGGCAGTTCTTCAAATACGGCATCCAGTTTATCAAGCTCATCCATTTGACGAAGCTGGTTCACCAGATTACTCAGCATACCTCCTGGTGTCTGATGCAGGATCACATTGGTGTCAATAATGGAGAATTTAGTGTTATTGGCAAAGTGCTTGTATTTCGGGATGGTTTTTTCCATATCTTTGCTGATAGCAGCGAGTTTTTTAATATCCATACCGGTATCGCGGTTAGTACCCAGCAGAGTGATCACCAGAGGTTCCACTGCAGGATGCGAGGTGCGATAGGCATATGGTGACATGCAGGTATCGATGACATCCACACCAGCTTCAATAGCTTTTAGCAGTGTCAGATCGCCCATACCGGAAGTGAAATGAGTGTGCAGGTGGATGGGGATATCAGTCTGGGCTTTAAGTGCTTTCACCAGGTTATAGGCATCATAAGGGGAAACCAGACCTGCCATATCCTTGATGCAGATTGAGTTTACGCCTATCTCTTCCAGTTCTTTTGCCTTATTCAGATAATAATCAATATTATAGGTTTCTCCGCCCATTCTCATTTCTGTGAGAGAATAGCAGATAGTACCTTGAAAGTGTTTATCATTGCGCTTGATCACTTTGGCAGCAGCTTCAAAATTCCTGAAATCATTCAAAGCATCAAATACCCGGAAAATATCAATCCCGTTATCTGATGCTCGCTGGACAAAATTATCCACCACGTCATCAGCATAATTGCGGTAACCCACCAGGTTTTGACCGCGCAGAAGCATTGAGAAGGGGGTTTTCTTAATATATTTCTTAAGGGTTCTGATCCTTTCCCAGGGATCTTCAGCTAAAAAGCGGTGCATGGTATCAAAGGTGGCACCACCCCATACTTCCATGGAATAAAAGCCAATTTCATCCATTCTCTCTGCCACCGGCAGCATATCTTCTGTTCTGCCGCGAGTGGCAAATATCGATTGGTGTCCATCGCGGAAGGTAAGGTCTTGAATCTTTATCGGGTTTTCTGCCTGAGGGCGGTCAGTTTCGTAGCGCATTTCAGTCATTTTCAGAACGCCATGTTTATCGTATTGCATTAAACTTCCTCCAATAATTATCGTTTGAAATTACGCATCTGCACAAGATAGCGATTAGTCATCGTCATCTCACGTCCACTGCGTAACCAGTAATTGGTTTTATTTGTCTGCAGGTTTGATTCTTCCTGCAGGTAATATGTCACTGCTGCAATAGCAGCTTTTAATTTTTTTTTTCTTTTATCAGTCATATCTGCCTCTAAACAGGGATGTTACCGTGTTTTTTGGGAGGTAAGGATTCTCGTTTAGTGCTCATGATCTCCAGGGCATCTATGAGGCGAATCCGCGTATCGGCTGGTTTGATCACGGCATCTATATATCCACGCTCTGCTGCTAGATAAGGATTGCTGAAAGCTGCTTCATATTCAACGATCTTTTCCTGACGCTTTGCCTGTGGATCTTCTGAAGATTTGATCTCCTGACGGTAACTGCTGATGATATTCACGGCTCCCTGTGCACCCATAACTGCGATCTCGGCTGAGGGCCAGGCAAACACCATGTCTGCCCCCAGATGATTGGAACACATGGCAATATAGCTGCCGCCATAATTTTTACGGGTTACAACAGTAAGTTTGGGAACTGTAGCTTCGCTGTAACTCCAGAGCAGCTTGGCACCATGACGGATAATTCCACCCCATTCCTGATTCGAGCCTGGCAGGTAGCCCGGCACGTCAACAAAGGTGATTATGGGGATATTGAAGGCATCGCAGAAACGAATGAAGCGGGAGATCTTATCTGAAGCATCAATATCAAGACAACCTGCAAGGAACATGGGCTGATTACCGATGATACCCACGCTTCGGCCATTAAGACGTGCAAAACCGATGATAGCGTTTTCAGCATAATATTCATGCGGTTCAAAGAATTCCCCGGCATCAACTATTGATTTTATTATATCCTTCATATCATAAGGCTGTTGAGCATTTTCGGGGATAATGGTATCCAGATCAGGGCACAATCTGGTGGGGTCATCGCCCATGAGTACATGTGGCGGGTCTTCCAGATTATTTGAAGGTAGATAGCTGAGTAATATCTTGATCTGTTCGATGGCATCTTCGTCTGAATTGCAGGCAAAATGTGCAACTCCTGATTTGGAATTATGAGCCATCGCTCCACCCAGTTCTTCAAAGGTTGTCTTTTCTCCTGTAACTGTCTCGATCACCTGAGGTCCGGTGATGAACATGTAGCTGGATTTTTTTACCATGAAGATAAAATCTGTCATGGCTGGTGAATATACAGCACCTCCGGCACAGGGTCCCATGACCGCTGATATCTGGGGTATCACGCCAGAACTGCGGGAATTACGGAAGAATATCTCGCCATAACCCTTAAGGGCTTGAACACCTTCTTCCACGCGCGCTCCACCGGAATCATTGAATCCCACTACGGGTACACCGGCTTTGGCTGCCAGATCCATTACTTTGCATATTTTGGCGGCATGCATCTCTCCCAGTGATCCTCCGCGGGAAGTGAAATCCTGTGAAAAGGCGAATACGGGGCGTCCATTAACGAGACCATGACCTACTACTACTCCATCTGAGGGTACATCCACTTCTGCCATATTGAAATTGGTGGAGCGATGTTTTACGAACATATCGATTTCGCGAAAAGAACCTTCATCAAAAAGCAGGGTTATGCGTTCTCGTGCATCTAATTTGCCTTTATCATGCTGTTTCTTGATCCGAGCTGCGCCACCCATAGCTTTGATATGAGCTTCTTTCTGCTGTAACTGCTCAATCTTTTCAGATACTTTCATAAACTCTCCTGATTTTTTGTGAATATTTGTTGTGAAACTTATATTTGAGTGAAATATGTAAAGAAAAAAGTTGTAAATAGCAACAGGTTATTAATTCTGAATTTTGAGTTTTGAATTTTGAATGTAAGACTATTAACCACAGAGGTCACAGAGAACACAGAGTTAAATATCTACAACATCAAAGGACAACGAGTAAAATCATTCAAAATTCATCCCGATATATATCGGGATGAAATTTATTTAGTGGTATGGGATGGAACTGATAATAATCATAATCAGGTATCATCTGGAATTTATTTGTATAGATTAATTGATGCTGGAAATGTATTGGCATCGCAAAAAATGATTTTATTGAAATGAAGACTGTTCAACCTAAGTTATTGATAAATAAAGGTAAAAGACAAAATCAGGCTTATTATGTGCAAATAATATCATCATTTGCACCAATAAGTGAAATTGACATTTCCGCTAAAAATATGCCTTAAATACAATTGAGCTTTTTGACTAATTTTAGAGGTTATGCCACGTATAGTATCTCTAAGACAGTAAGTTTTTATTAAAAATATTTGACAGGAATTGCGTTAAAATAATATTTAGGATATCATGAATTAATAGAATGGATGCATATTCAAATTGGGGATAAGTATGAATAATAAGAAAATTGTATATTCAATTAGCAGCTCTATAGTTGTAATATTTGTATTTCTATTTTCTGAATTATCCTGTTCTGAGTATTTAGTGCCCAATAAACCGGCATCTGTTGATGTAGCAGATATAAACCAGGATGGAGATTTAGATATAATACTCGGACATGAACATTATCATGGGAATCATTGGGGAATGATATCAATATTAGATAATAATGGTAATGGTGATTTTGTTTTACTTGATACAATCTCAACTTATCATTATGAGATATCATTACAGTTAGATCAAATAAATAATAATGGTTTTCCGGATATTATTACATTGGATTATGATGAAAATATCGGTCTTCCTTATTTTAACATTATCTTCGATTATAACCTTTATAATTGGTATAATACAGTCTATTGTTATTATGATCTAGTTACTTTATCTCAATATGAGATATTTCATACTCAAAATATAGCAAACATTTCGTTTATTTCAAATACTGGGTTTCTATGGGGAGTATTGGATAATAATGGCGAAGGAGAATTTTCTGATCCGATATATTATAATCTGGAAAATCCTCCTGGTGGTCTTGCTTGTGGTGATTTGAATGAAGATGATCGAGAAGATATAGTAATATGTGGATCTGATCTGATTGTATTTTATAATTATCCCTCAATTTTTGTTCCGTTTGAAGTTGATAGTGTATCTTCATTTATATGTGATATCAAAATATCAGATATTGATAATAATGGAAATAATGAAATTTTAGGGGTAGATTGGGGAATACCAGGCACTCAAAAAAGATTACAGGTTTACGCAAGTGATGGAAATGGCAATTTCTATTTAAATTATTCAAAGTGGATAGATGAAGCCATGAACTGTATCTTTGTCGCTGATCTTAATAATGATGAATTTCCTGATGTAGTATATAATGTTTCTTATTCATATCCAAATTCTGATTATGAATTATTCCACACTTATATCTTATTCAATAATCAAGATGGCACCTTTCAGGATCCAGTTAATTACTATACCGGTATTTGTTCACACAAATCTTATGTAGCCGATCTAGATGGTAATGGCTGGAATGATATAATTACATTAAATACTGATTTTTATAATCCACCACCTGATACGGGTTCGGTTCACATACTTTTTAATGATGGAACAGGTAATTTTGTAGAAGAACCGCAGGTCATCTGCGATGAATTTAAAATTGAAAATGTAAAATTGAAAATTAATAATCACCCTAACCCTTTTAATCCGGTTACTACAATCAGTTTTGAATTGCCTTTTGATAGTGAAGTCGTATTAAATATTTATAACATCAAAGGTCAGAAAGTTAAGTCATTAATAGCTAATGAAATGTCAAAAGGTAAGCATTCTGTGGTCTGGTCAGGTGAAGATGATCGTGGCAGGAAAGTGAGTTCGGGAGTATATTTTTATCAAATAGCAGTTAATGGTGAGATTGAGAGAATGAATAAATGTTTATTGCTTAAGTAAGAGAATGAACTAAATTAAGAGATACACTTTAATAGCCCCTGGTATTCGCTTCACTCAAACCGGGGCTATTATATTTATTTACGGTACTTTGATTTCAGGCTTGCCAGTTCCTGACTAAATTGGTTAAACTTGGTTTTGAGTAGTGACACGTCCTCATCAGTTATTAGTAGTGGACTTTGCAATAAATTATTTTCCAGGTTAATGAGGATATTATCCAGTTCGGTATCGTAAAAATTTACTGTACTCCCTCTCACTTTATGCACAAGGTCATATAGATAATCTGTTTGCCTCTTTTTATAAAACTTCTCAAAGTCGTGAATAAAAGATTTTGTGGAAGCCAGATATATGTCGATAAAAACCGGTATCCTGCTGGTGCCGATCTGAGAAAAGGAGTCTTCCAGTTTTTCTAAATTGATCATCCAGATCAATCTCCTGCTGGTTCAGCATTTTTGAGGAATCTGTCAAACCATTCGATCATTTCTGCGATAACGTGCAGGTTGCTTTCTCTGGCACTGTATCCGTGTTTTTCCAGAGGCAGCATTACCAGTCGCGATATTCCGCCATTACCCTTGATAGCATCATATAATCTTTTGGACTGAATGGGATATGTTCCGCTGTTATCATCTTCTTCACCATGGATCAAAAGGAGTGGTTCATTGATTTTATCTGCGTTCATAAAGGGCGAAACCTGGTAATAAAATTCTTTGGCTTCCCAGAAAGTACGTCTTTCGCTTTGAAAACCAAACGGGGTCAGGGTTCTGTTATAAGCACCGCTTTTGGCTATTCCTGCCACGCAAATATCACTGTGAGCCAGCACATTTGCCACCATAAAAGCACCATAACTGTGCCCGGTAATGCCCACTTTCTGAGGATCTATTATCCCTCTTTCTGCCAGATGATCGATCGCTGCCTTCACAGAAAGACAGGTTTGGCTGATAAAAGTTTCATTAACGGTCTCGGGATCTCCGATAATGGGAATCGAAGCATCAGCTATCACAGCATAGCCAGCTAAAGCAAAATATCTGATACTGGCACCTGAAAAATAGGTGAAAGTGTCTGCTGATTTACTTGATTGACCGGCAGTAGATAGATCAGTATATTCCTCTGGATAGGCATTGACCACCAGGGGAAGAGGCGTAATTCCATCCCAGTCTGGTGGCAGATACAATGTACCGGACAGCATCACGCTATCTGCACGCTCATAATAAATGATTTCTTTAGGAATATTTGCCCATTCTGGATAGGGATTTTGATAATCAGTCAACCAGCGGATTTCTTTTGATTCCGTGTTATACACATAATAATTTCGGGGATTATCCTGGTTTTGAGCACTGACAACTAATTGCTTGAAGTTATCATCTATAAAGCAAACCGGAGTTTCCAGCCAGCCATCTCTGCTGCGGAAAATAATCTGCTTTTCTTTAGTCAGCAGATTAACTCTTGCCAGATAAGGATAGCGACCTTCCGGGCTGGCACCTTTATTATTCAGATAATACACGTGATTATCCTGATGGATAAAAAGCTCTTGATTATATTCATTTCTGCGGGTCAGCAGGCTGCCGGGAAAATTATATTGATCCTGAATACTGCGGTCATCAATGATTACAGGTTCAGTACCATCCAGATCAGTGAGCCAGCCTCTTTGCCACAATTTATCACGATCATATTCATAAACAATGAACCAGCCGGGTTTTTCTGACCACTGGATATACCGAAAGCGTTGCTGCAATCTCATAAATTCACAGGCTTCGCCTGTTTCTATATCCTCTAAAATCATTAATTTATCACGGTGATCGACTTCAATTTTTGGGTTACCATCATCCAGAGCTTCCACCCAGACGAGGCTGGCAGGCATTTGCGGCTGCCATTCAAAACTGCGCTTACCGGCATAAACTCCACCAATAGGTATCTGATCCGTAAGTGGTCTGTCTTCCAGTATCTTTACTGTTTTGCCTTTTTTATTCCAGACCTTATATTGACGAGGAAATCTATACCAGGGTAATTCCCGGGAAAATGGTTTATTGATCTGAGACACGAATATATAATTATTATCAGGCGAAAGCTCTAGCCAGCTATATATTCCAGGTTCACCAATTTCTTTATACTTCAATTTTGCAGCATCAATGATCACTGCCTGCGAAGTAAAGAAATATTCAAAAAGCACTTCATCAAAGCTGTTCTGTAAAAGATTGGTATAGGTGCGCGTCTGGCTGGTTTTGCCATAAGTTTCCTGAATAATAGGCTTTTCTGGAACTTTAGGAGGAGAGGGACGTTCGCCTCTGTCTTCTGGTACAGATTTTGCCAGCAGATGCCGGTTATCATTATACCATTGCAGGTCAATATCCATTGCGTCATTAAGGCGCAGCTCTTTTAATTCCCGATATTTATTACGCTCCAGATCATATATACCCAGATATATTCCATCTTCTTCTTCGCTAATTATTGCCAGTAATTTTCTATCAGGTGAAAGGGATGTGCTCCTGATCCTGATGCCTTCCGGAAGGGCTAATTCCTGCTTTTCACCATTTTCCAGATTCACCAGCCTGATAACCGTCTCAGGATATTTATCATGCACGCCATTGATGGCCGGGTCAATTTTCTCACCAGCAAGCCCCAGTTCTTCCCGTGCCAGATCAGCCAGAGTGACATTCCGCAAATATTCCTTTTCCAGGGCAATTGGCATATATTTAATGAACTGCATATAAGGCAATGGCGGGATATTATAAATTTCCTGTATTTTATCTGAAGGCGTTTTATAACCATCTGCTGTCAAAAGTGCTGGTACTATCAAAAGTACGACGAATAATATGATAATTTCCTGCATAATTAAGTATTCTTATCCTTTTTATCTTTTAATTGTTTCTCTTTCAGTCTTGTCCACCAGTCCAGCCTTTTCCTGATTTCTTTTTCAAAGCCAAAATTGCTGGGTTGATAATATTTCTTTTCCGGCATGGGATCAGGAAAGTATTTCTGGTAATAATAGCCATTTTCATATAGATGATCGTAGTGATAGTTTTTGCCGTAATCAAGATCTTTCATCAGTTTTGTGGGAGCATTGCGGATATGCATGGGCACGCCCAGATGACTGCTCTTAAGGGCATCATCCTTCGCCTGCTTATAGGCATCATACAAGGCATTGCTCTTAGGTGCTGTCGCCAGATATACCACAAGTTGCGCCAGGGCTGTATTTGCTTCCGGCATACCCAAAAAGTGGACTGCTTCTTTGACCGCTATTGCCTGAATAAGTGCCTGAGGGTCAGCAAGTCCCACGTCTTCTGAAGCGAAGCGCACCAGTCGCCTTGCTACATAAAGCGGATCTTCCCCGGCTTCCAGCATCCGCGCCAGCCAGTATAATCCAGCCTGAGCATCACTACCCCGCAGAGATTTATGCAAAGCAGAAATTATATTATAATGCTCCTCACGGTTTTTGTCATAATACATGATCTGCCGGGCCAGGATTTCACCAATCCTGCTCACTGTAAGATCTTCTCCTGCAGCAGCGTTATTAACCACCATTTCCAGGTTATTCAAAGCTTTGCGACCATCTCCTCCGCTATGCTGAGCCAGATAGGGAAGAGCATCTTCGCAAAGGTTTACCGGCTTTTGTATCTGCTGGATCGCCTGCTGCAAAATGCCAAGTATATCTTCATCACTTAATTTCTCCAGCACAAACACATGACAGCGGGAGAGCAGAGCAGGTATCACTTCAAAAGACGGATTCTCGGTTGTAGCTCCTATTAAAATAATTGCTCCACTTTCGATATAATGCAAAAAAGCATCCTGCTGCGATTTATTGAAGCGATGTATCTCATCCACAAAGAGGATTGTATTGCAATTGGTAGTCTGCAGATTATATTCTGCTTCCTTCATCACATTTTTCACGTCTTTTATGCTGGATAGCACTGCCGAAAATGAAACAAAACGGCTCTTAGTTAGATTCTGGATCAGGCGAGCCAGAGTTGTTTTCCCCGTCCCGGGAGGTCCCCACATAATGAAGGAGGAATAATTATCCTGCTCGATCATAGTACGCAATAGCGAACCCGGTTCCAGTAATTTATTTTGCCCTTTGATTTCTGCTAATGACAGTGGGCGAACGCGCTCTGCCAGAGGCACATTGGTAGGTTTATGCTTTTCCGAAAAGATGTCCATCTGCTCGTTCATCGGTTTCTCTTTGCCCTCAGAATAAGGACAAATTCTCCTTTACCCAGATGCTCTGCTATCTTCACCAGATTCTCAAGATCACTCTCAATGATCTGCTCCTCTGGATAAGTAAGCTTCCAGGCAAGTACAGCCTGGCGTTTACCACCTAAATGCTTCTTCAAATCTGCCAGCACCGGTTTCAATCTATAAGGGGCCTCAAGTATAATTATATCCAGATCATTGGGAAGTTTGCGAATAGCTCCCACACGGCTATGACGGTTAGCTGGTAAAAATCCGTAATATAAAAAACTTGCAGAAGTTATCCCGGCAGCCATTAAAGCAGCCATGATTGATGATGCTCCCGGTACTGGAATGATCCTGATCCCGCTCTGATATGCCACAGGGATCAAGGTATTCCCAGGATCAGCAAAAAGAGGCGTACCAGCATCTGAGATCAGGGCTACTGCCAGATTTTCTGAGATAATTTTATGAATTATTTCGTTGACTATAGTCTTTTCATTATGCTCATTCACTTCCAGCATTTCCTGCTTAAAGCCATATCTTCTCAACAGCCTGGAACCCACTTTCCGTTCTTCGCAGATCACCAGATCCGCGCTGGAGAGAACATTTAAAGCTCGCAGCGTAATATCATCGGGATTACCTATCGGCGTAGCCACCACATATATTGCCGGTCGCTCAAATTCAATATTTTTTTCTATTTCCATATCCGGTGGAGATTATTTTATTATCCACCCCAGTCAAGCAAAATCAATAATTCACAAATCAACACTAATTTAAGTTGAACTTGCCCAGCTGGGTTGGAAAATTAAAATCTGCCCACATATTTATTTCCCTCTGCCTTGAAAGGGCTGAACTATTATAGCCATAGGTTTTAACCTATGGTTCACGATACCCCAAAATCCATTCAATCCTGAAGGGGTTGCACAATCACGACAAATACATCTTATCATAATCAATACCAAATTCATCCACAAATTTCACCGATAGTGGCATATTCTTTCACTTCTTCCACGATTAGCGGCATCAGATGATCATTGACGTTGTCCCCGAAAACTGGTCCAAAGTTAATGTGTAAAATTGAGTTCCATTATTGGTCGTTTTTATATTAACTCTAACCAGATATCGTGATTTCTCTTGTGGCGGCTGGTGACAGCTTCGCTTCCACTACCCCTATTTGTTTAAGATAACCCAATATTGGTCAGTGAAAATCCTTTATGCCGCAGGATATTACGAAAAGCGATTTTTAGATAATTTTTTAACATAATAACATCTACTCGTATTTAAGAGCTTCTACTGGATTAGTGTTGGCAACTTTGATTGTGTGATAAGCGGAAGTGAGGAAACTAACCAGAAGTGCTCCCAGAAAAGCCAGACCAAAAATCAGGGGATTTACAGAAACTTTGTTGGCATAATTCTTTTGCCAAAGACTAAAAACAAAATAGGCCAGTGGACCTGCTAAAATTGCTGAAACAACTATTGTTGTAAAAATCCCCTTGAACAACGTTACGATGATCTGCAGAACGCTGGAACCCAGGATCTTTCTTACCGCTACTTCTTTAGTTCGTTGGAGGGTGGAATATGAAGTTAATCCAAACAAACCAAAACAAGAGATTAGAATACAGAAATATGTGAAGATACTGGATAGCTTCTTCTGGATTACATCGCTGGCATAAATTGTATTCAAATCCTGCTCTAGGAATGAGTAATTAATTGGAAATCCAGGTGCAAATTCCTGCCATTTCTGTTTAATGAAAGTCATGGTTTCAGAAATGTTTTCTCCTTTCAAGCGGATATTAAGAACTCCAAGCGGATTACGAGGTTGAAGAATGTATAGAGGAATGATTTCATTTCTGGCAGAAGCAAAACTGAAATCTTTCATCACTCCGATAACCTGACCATATTGGTTTCTTTTACCGATTGGATTTTCCCAGCCAAAAAGTTCAATCATTGCTTCATTAACGATAAAGTCGATCGAAGGATCATCGAGGTTTCTTTCTTTTGTAAAATTTCGTCCTGCAACTATCGGAATGCCCATTGTTTCCAAGTAATTCTTATCTGCATAAAGTTGTCGAGTAGCATGAATTTCCATCTCACCGCTTTCAGCTTCCCAATTGAAAGCATAACCAGTAAATCCTTTTCCTATAGGAGAATCTGAAAATCCTGCTGAAACAACACCGTGATGATCGATGATCATTTCGCGATAATTTTTGAAATTCTTTAGAATTTCTTCGTTCGTAGCTGAAATTGTTAATACATTTTCTTGATCAAATCCCAAATCAAAACTTTGCATAAAATCGATCTGCTGGTGCATAAAAAGAGTTAAAATAACAGCTGTGATGGAAATAATGAATTGAAACGAAACCAATGCATTTCGGAAGAAGCTTCCGGCTTTTCCTTTCTTCATATAACCTTTCAAAGAAGAGATCGGTGCTAAATGAGAAAGATAAAAGGCAGGATAAAAACCAGAGATCAATCCCACAAAAATTGTGATGAGGAATGAACTGCCCAACAAAATCGGATTGTTCAATAAATTGATCTGCAAGCTCTTATTTATCAATTCATTGAAGGGAGTTAACATTAGAATTAGATTTGCTAAAACAAAGCCGATGACAAGAGCCAGGAATGAAAGAATTACTGCTTCGCTAAGGAATTGTCGAATGAGTTGTTTCTTTTGTGCTCCCAGAACTTTTTTCATACCGATTTCCCGCGCCCTACTGCCTGCACGTGATGTTGCCATGTTCACGTAATTTATACAGACCAAAATTAGGATGAACAAACCAATGGAAGCAAATCCATACAGGAAACGACGATTTGCCTGCGAATATCTTTTATCAATTGTAGAATTGAGATAGATGTCTTCGACAGGTTCTACAACTGCGATGTAATTAATCCGATCATTTTCTACCATTTCTCTATTATAGAAATTCTGGAATTTTTTAGAAAATTGTTCAGCAGTGAAGTTTTTGGAAAATAGAAAATAGGTAAAGAACATCATATTTCCACCCAAAGCCCGTGGTGTATAAATGTCTTCCAGATTTTGTGTTTGTAAATAAGAATTAAGTGACATCAAAGCAGAGAATTTAAGATGCGAATTTTCAGGTAGATTTTCTATAACTCCGGTAATTTCATAAATCTCATTATCAATTTCCAGTTCTTCTCCTACCGGATTTTGATCTTCAAAATATTTTTTAGCGGTTTTTTCCGTAAGCACAATTGTATTGGCTCGTTCCAAAGCTTCCGAGCGGTTTCCATAAATAAAGGGGTGGCTGAAAATCTGGAAGATGCTGTTGTCGGTCATCAACATACTGCTTTCATACAGAGTTTTATCATTTCCATTCACAAGTAGTTGTCCCGGATAAAAGCAACGCATGTAAGCTTCAATCTCCGGCATTTCATTTTGAAGAAGCGGTCCTACTGCAGCATTACAGATTGGTTGTGTGCTGTTATTGTCGCCAATGGTCATATTCACACCATAACGATAGATGCGGTCGATATTTTCGTGATGCATGTCATAAGATAATTCATTCTGCACGAAGAGCAGTACGAGGATACTACAGCACAAACCAAGTGCCAAACCGATGATATTCAAGAAGGAATGGAATTTATCCTTCTTTAAAACTCTGAAAGCTTGTAAAATGTTTTGTTTAAACATGGTTTCTCCTATTCGTATTTTAAAGCTTCAACAGAATGTTGAATCTGCTGCAAAAATTTTATCACAACTGAATTTATTCCCTTCGAATTCAATTATAGCTTTATGAGTTCTTAAACCATTTACACCACAAAGATGTGTATATTCAAGGATTTCCGGATACATTGCTTTCAAATTGGGACCGATAGGCCTGGGAATGTTCCGAATCCCGCTCTGATATGCCTGCGGGATCAAGGTATTACCAGGATCAGCAAAAAGAGGCGTTCCAGCATCTGAGATCAGGGCTACTGCCAGGTTCTCTGAGATTATTTTATGAATTATTTCGTTAACTATAGTCTTTTCATTATGCTCAATAACTTCCAGTATTTCCTGCTTAAAGCCATATCTTCTCAAAAGTCTGGAACCCACTTTCCGTTCTTCACAGATCACTAGATCAGCACTGGAGAGAACATTTAGAGCACGCAGCGTAATATCATAGGGATTACCTATCGGGGTTGCCACCACATAAATTGCCGGTCGCTCAAATTCAATATTTTTTTCTATTTCCATATCCGATGGAGATTATTTTATTATTCACCCCAGTCAAGCAAAATCAGATTGATAAGCTGGGTGTGAATTGGGAGGGGCATCCAACCAGCCAAGCAGAAGTTTTGAACGGTACTCCAGACAAGACTTCTGGCGACAGTTACCACCCTCTGTTCGTTCATAACTCCTATTCCGAGTACGGTTCATCCCGATGTATCGGGACTGACTTAGTTAGGTGAGTAAAAATACATTTTACATTGTAGATGTTAATTAATTGTAGCAAACAACGATCACACAATAGGACATTACCCCGTATGGGGTTATTTATTTGTAGGAAATTAATGACCTAAACAAAATACCTATTTCTCTGCATGCGTCATTTAATCAGGATAAGCTTCAAACGACTGGTATCTCAATACCCTTGCTTAAAATTTCTCTCCAAAGAGGATTATACATATCCAGTTCACTCCTCAAATAAGGGTGAGGTTCAATTCTTGTATCTATTTTTCTTCTTAGTTTCATCAATTCAATCTGCATATCAATTTCATCAGCCATTTCATTGAAGATTATTGCTATATCAATATCGCTGTCTTCACTAAAAGTTCCTTTTGCATAAGACCCAAATAAATAAGCATTGTGAATCTTCATATTTTTCTTTATTAAATAGTTTATGTAATTTCTGGCTATTATCAAAGCATCATTTTTATCCATTTGATGAACTCCTCAATCTCATTGATCCATTTTTCGGTAAATTCTCTGGTGCATTTTTTATAAAAACGCAGTTTATAATCATCATATCTTGCTCTTATATTGAAAGTTGTAATCGTATCCAGCTTATCCATCTGATCATCTGTAAGCTTCAATTCAGCCTTTTCGGCAAGTCTTAATAAATCGTGTATATATGGAGGTTGATCACTCTTATTTATTACATAGTAAGCTTTTAATAATTTCTCAATTACAAGATGACCCATAAAGAGAGACCAATGATAATCCTTATTCTCATAGAGGTGCAGCATGGCATCATGATCTCGATCTCCTGCCTCTAACCAGTATTTTAAATATTTTCCGTTATCCATATTCTCTCCTGCAATTAGTGGATATCAAGTTCTCATAAAAGAACTGACATCATTTAATTAACTGTCAAGTTTAATATTTCACTTGTATCTTCACGAAATTTGGAAAATGGTCAAATCTCTTCATGCACCTTGCCAATTTGTGATTCAATAATAAATACTCCAGCAAGGTTCAACCGTGGCGGGGAAAAGGAGTGGGGTATCGGGTTCGTTTTTTCTACAATAAAATAAGCACTACGTGCTAAAAGAAGACATTTCCTCCCGATGTATCGGGACTGACTTAGTTCGGTGTGAAAATATCTAATTATACAACAGTTACATAAAAATATTCCCCATTTCTCCCCCAATCAATATTAGTCCGATTGTTTCATTTTGCCCATTTTCCACCCCGAAAATACACCTTTCAGCCTAAATTACTGAATAGTAATAATATAAGTACATTTTACCGCCCCAAATTACCCACTGTGCCCCGAGGGTGGGTTCCCTGTGGGTTACAAGTGTATCATTTTCTGTTTTCGCCTTTTTATGGCATCGCTAATGTTATTAGATAATATTATAACGTTACTACCGAAAAATAAGCTATTTTATTCGCAGGTATTCTCAAATATCCTTTTCGGAATTTAACAAAAAAGGATCAGGCATAACAACCTGATCCTTATCATTTATGATCTAATTAAATTATTTAAGCAAGAGCATCCGTCTGGTATCACAGATATTTCCATTAGCCTTTAGCTGATAGAAATATATTCCAGAAGCTACCGGACTGCCATTATTAGCGATTCCTTTCCAGGTGACCTGATTTTCTCCGGCAGGATAACCGCTCAAATCTTTAGAATATACCCTTTGTCCCTTCAGGTTATAAATAGATATTTCATTACTGTCACTTTGACTTGCCAGAGTGAACTTGATAGTAGTTTCAGGGTTAAAGGGATTGGGATAATTCTGCTGCAAAGATGATGGTACTGTGGTGATGATCTCTTCTGTATTATCATTAAGCCCACCATCATAATAAATATCATCCAGGGCAAATTCGCACTGAGCACCATTTACTTCCAGGATAACGAACTCATAGGTTAACATACGCAGATCAATGAATTGTCCCCGCAAATCATCGACTGGGATACTTGCCTGAGCCCATTCTCCGTTTCGAACGAGTCCATAGGTGGTTTGATAAGCTGGAAATTCCACATAAGACTGATTGCCCCAGGCATCAATAATGCCAATTTGAAAAGCGATGGAAGCAGGGATCTTGATCATGAACTTTAAATTTCCCTCTCCGAAATTAAAAAGATTTACGGGCTGAATTGACATAATCCCTGCCCCAAACCAGCCTATTCCGGTAGATGACCAGGAAATCCCATTCTCACCTTCATAAGGCAGGATTGTTCCCTCCGTCAAAGTTCCTTCCCAGACATATATCTCGGAACTGATTCCGGCTTCTAATTCATTATTTGTGGGAGTGTTATCTGTGAAAATACCAAATGTGCCACCCTCAAAATCTGGTGGTCCAATATGTACTTCTCCCATATCATTCCACTGATAAACCTTTATATAATCAAGATACATGTGCGCCGGGAAGGGCATGGAAACAGGAAGACCGCTGCCGGGATCACCAAGATTATAAGCATCAGTAAGCGCCCCGCCAATAGCAAGATTGGCTATCAGATAAAAAGGTTGCTGAAGCTCAGCAGAAACGCTGTCAATTACAAATGGCTCAGTATATAGATCATATTCGATTTCATCATCGATCACAGTAAATCTAAGGCTTTCTTCATCCCAGTAAGTACGGTAGGTCAGAAATCTATTAGTGAGCGATGGATCATAACTGTAATATGGACGGCAAAATTCATCCTCCGGATCCCAGGAGAGGCTTGCTGCTCCAGAGGGATTTCCCGGTGAAACGGCATCTTCAGAATAATAGATAGCATTTGCACTCACCATTTGATTGGCAGTTGAATTATTCTGTCCATTTCCGCCATTATGACTATCGTGCAGGTCTCTGAAGGATTGGGTATGCCCCATTTCCATAAGATCAATTTCACCGCGCAGGGGCCAGTTATAATTTGCTGTACCCAGCATCCAGATCGCTGGCCAGCCACCCACATCAAGGTCAGGGATGCTGACCCTTGTTTCTATCATACCATATTTAAGGGATAGAAACGACTTTGTGGTCACTTTTCCGGAAGTATAATTAAGCGGATTGCCCCATTGATCTACTATCCCAGGACCCGATTCCTGTCGGGCTGTGATATGGAGGGCATTATTACCCGGATCACCAGGGATTTCAGCTATTTCTACATTATCTCCATGGTAATATTCCAGTTCTCCATTACCCCAGCCCCAAGAACCGTTACCGGTTTCAATCAGCCAGTTATCCAGGTTATCAAAATTCTCTTCCCAGATAATATCGCCTATTTCAGCAGTTAACAGATTAACTGACATCGTGATGATCAGCAGAAATATTAGCTGAACTGCCCGTTTTCTCCCTAAATTCATTTTATACTTCCAGGGTAACTGATTAATTTCTTCTTGATACAGCCCCCGTTTCAATATCATACACATATCCCCATTCGCTCATTTCTGCCAGAGCTATAGCGGGATCATTATATAGTGGCAGCAGGTTCATATCCGAAGGATCATAGAGGTAATGTCCCACCAGTTCTCTGATCAGAACAGCATAATATGTTTCGTCATTAAGCCAATCTGCCTTCCACCAGGTAGCAGAATCAAAGAAGTGATCGAGAGCTGCATGATAAGCTTTTTTTGCCTGCTCTTTGGCATTCACGCTGCCACCAACAGTGTAAAGCTCATGTAGTGCCTGGGCGGTCATATATTGATGTTCACCATAGGGTATTCTTGCCAGAATAGTTGCCCATAGATAGAATTTTGCCTTTGGCGAAGGGCTGTTATCATTAAAATCCCAGACATTTATCATATTAATCCCAGCATCAGCATAGGGATTCTCGGGATCATTCAGGACATTAGTATCAGGATGTATGCCTTCGTTTTCGCCATATAAATTTAACTCATAATCAGTAGGAAGCTGCTCAAATTCTAAAATGGTGCCATTCTTGGGGTCGCAACCCATAAATAAGATGGTCAGCAGGCCGAGAAGAACAAATATTATTTTGATTTTCATAATTTACTCCTTAAAATTCAATGCTGTAATAAATACCAGCCTGGAATTCGTAATCATTATCTTCACCAATCCCTTCATTTGTCGGTGAATTCTCATCAAGAGTTCTAAAGATGGAATTGATACCAATTTTACTGGAAAGCACATCATCAAGTATATTATCGATCAGGATAGAATAATCAAGCTTGAATTGCTGGGGATAGGTGATATTGAATTGACGATACCAGTCATAGGGACCCCAGGCATCTTGTTTGGCATAACCCTCAAGATAATATTTCTTATTAAATATCATTTTGGCGTCCAGAGACAGGTATTCTGCTGCATCACCATCAGGATTACCAGTTGACTGCTGCTTTCCTCCCTCCAGATTAACTATCAATTTAAAATTAGGATTGGGGTTCATGACAAATCTGCCTTTTGCCAGCCAGACATCTTCTGCCGGCATTCCCACACCAAAGGAAGCATTTGTATTGCCTTCCTGGTAAAAGAACATATCAGCATCAGCATCTTTTTTATAACTGGTGACATTTCCACCTATGCTGAAAGCAAATCCGGCATCTTCTCTTTTATCAGCATCCCAGGCATAAAAATCACTGGCTGGAGTGGGATCATAAGTGATAAAGAATTCTCCGGAAACGGCTTCTCTATTATCCAGCACGGCAAATGGATCATCATCACGATTACGAGGGCTAATGCCCGGATAGAGCTGTGAGCCTTCAATGTAAGGATCTATTATTGGATTGGAATCAATCAGATTTTTTCTGTATAATCCCCGAGGTAACAGCCACACATTTCCTATCGGTATCAGCATGCCACCAACAAATTCCATTTTGTTACCCAATGTAGAATAAGGAATAGTGGTATCAAATTCCCTTAAAGGACTTCCTCCATCAGCTACCAGACCTGCATAATTTGCAGAGACATCTAATAGCCCAAATCCAGTATTATAAGTGATTTTGGCCCTTGCTCCCTGGGTATCCTTAAGGTCTATTTTATCCTGGTAAATATTTCCAGCTTCATAATAATCATATTCTTCATCCAGCTTTTCTGTACCTGCCATTAGGTAACCAAATTCCAATGTAGTCCTCGGAATAATAGTGGTCTTGATCGAAAGTGCTGTTTGACGTGTAGCCCGTTCAGTTGATTCTGTAGCGGTCGATGAAGCATCGGCACGCGAAAAATCTTCTGAATGGATAAAGGTAAAATCAAATCCTTTGATGCCAAAATCATATTTAGCTATAGCTTTAGGATTGGCTCCCCAGTACACCTCAGGTCCTGCCAAAACTGTGAGACCTTCAAGAGACTTCTTGCCCATATATTCTATTCCAAAAGGTGCTTTGGCATTCCAGATATCCATTCCATCCATATCAGTGGCTTCATAAAGCAGTCCGTAAATATCTCCCTTATATCCCCAATGATAACGAGGTACATGATAAAAAGCTCTCATATCAAAAGCATCCGTACTGTAAAGTACGTCAAAATTATAGATCTCCACTCTTTCAGGATCTGTAACTTCCTTGGAAGTTGTTACTTCCATCCCGGTTTCATCAATCTCTGTAGTTAAAGTCACATAGGAAAGCCCACGCTTTCCATAATATTGTTCAAGGGGTTTATTTACAACATTGCCCAGGATATTTAAAGCAAAGTTTCCTGAAATCTGATTTGTAGGCTGAAATTCAAATTCCAGATTGATCATTTCTCCATTAGAAAAAGCCACTCCATTTTTGCCATTATTTTCAACTTCCAGGGATTTTCCACTAAATGCCATTTCACCATTAAGGTTTCCCCCAGTCAGTCTAATAATGCTGCGTTTGGCAATTTGACTATTCAAAAGATTCACCCCACTGCCAATCTTATGGAGATTCATATCGATATTATCAATTTCAGCGTTCATCTCTGCTTTATCTACTTTAAAATTATCAATTGCCCAGATCTCGGAAAGCACATCATAAGCCATTCTTGGTTCTGCCTGGTAAACTCTATCATCATTAGGACCACCCAGACGGCAGATACCATACCATTCTTCATTCATATTATTTTTGCCCTGCACAAAATCAAAGGAATAACCACCATTACTCCAGGAGGCATGCTTGTCATGAACTGTCAGGTTTTCGGTTTGCTTATATTTCCACCACTCATCGCGCCATTCAAACACACAGCCACCCAGGGCATTGCCTTCTTCATTTTTGTCATAGCTCTTATTATAGATTTCCTGCCAGTTACCCTTGATTATATTAGCCTGACCTTCCTGATCTTCCTTAAATGTAACGGCATTAAAGGCATCAGAACCAAATTCTGTTAAAAGTATTGGTAAACCGAGTTCCTTATTAACTCTGCTCCACATATTAGTAAAACTTACTCCACGATAGGCATTAACGCCTAATATATCAAGGTCTGGACAGAATTCAACTATCAGATCAAGATACTGGATGTCACCATTTACAATCATGAATGGATGATTAGTATCCACTTCTTTACCAGCAGCAATTATCTCATTAAATAAGCTGTAAAGTGATTTTGCTTTTTCTTTATGACGCTCTCCAACCGGAAGGTTCTCGATTTCAAAGCTTGACCACTCCAGTCCATAATTACTCTCATTTCCCAGGGCATACATGATAACTCCGGGAGTATCCTTATACTTCTTCACCAGTTCCACAATGTCATGCTTCAAGGTCTGGCGGGTGAGTTTATCAGAATAATTTGTCTGAGCAGTCCATACCCCACCTACATTATAACCATATCTTCCCATAAGAGGGTTCACGATCGTCATGATGCCATGCTTATTATAAATATAGCTTACCCAGCGGGGAGGAATCAGCCCAAAACAACGTATTGTATTGATACCCGCTTCCTTCATTAAATTGCATTCATAATCAAGAATTTTCTCAATTTGCTCGTCGGTGTTTGCATATAAATTGTAGGCATAATTCTCATTGATTGGAGTATAACCCCAAACTACACCTTTTACGAAATAATCCTGTCCATCTACCAGAAGTTTCCAACCATTATCATCTTGATAGGTTGTCACTTTTTCAGGTGACTGGGCAAAAACGGTCGCTGTGAAAAACAAAATCTGGAGCACTGCCAGTAAGACAAGAATTCTCTTCTCCTGTACTGCTCTTACTAATTCATTCATAACTTTCCCCCATTCATTGTTGGCGTTTTTTATTTTTTATCTCTAATTCAGTTATCCTCTCAATGACTGCTATATAGCAATTACCAATGCCGGTTTTCTGTCAAGACTTTTTTTTGAAGATATAGGTTTTATATGCTCTATAATACCTTTAAGTACTATAAAAAGTATATGTTTATCTGTAAAAGGGATCTTATAGCAGAGCAACATGGCACATAGTGACATTTTAATGTGAGTACGTGCTTTGTTGCTATGGCTTGTATCCGGGTGAGGGGTATTTTTAGGGGTTTGGGGGACGGGGAAGGGGAATTTGGAAAGTATTATTTTTTAATTGTGGAGCAGGAATCTCTGAGGATGAGCTTTGCCGGGAGGATGATATGCTGGTAATCTATATCATGTCCATTAATAGCAGAGACCAGTAATTTAAGGGATTTTTGGGCAATATCTTCTACTGGAGCAGCATTTGTGGTGAGGGTGGGGAATACTCTGGAGGCGACCTCAATATCATCGAAACCCACAACACTTATGTCTTTAGGGATACTGAGCCCTAATTCCTGGATCACTTTCATTGCCCCAATAGCCATGGAGTCATTAGCGCATAAAATGGCAGTAGGTGGATTTTTTAATGATAAGAAGTACATGGCAGCTTTTTCACCTGATCCATAGGAATAATCTCCTTTATAAACCAGGGATTTGTCAACGTGCAGATTCTCATTATTTAAAGCACTTAGATAGCCATGAAGTCTTTCTTTGCAAATATCTGAATTCATCAAACCGGAGATAAAACCAATCCGCTCATGTCCCTGAGATGCCAGGTATTTTGTGGATTCAAAGACACTGTTGAAATTATCTATCGTTACTGAGGCGATGGATTTATCTGAAGCAATATTGTCCAGGAGGACAATTGGCATGAATTTTTTGAGTTCCTGGATTTTATATTCAATACGGGGGAAACAACAGATGATACTGCCATCAATTTTTTTCTGATCATTAATGGGATTCATCTCATCAGAATCTGAATAAATCATGATATTATAACCAGCCTTTTTTGCTGCTTTTTCAAGAGCTTTGAAAATAAGTGAATAATAGGGACTGGAAATTCCTTCATCGATCTTATCATCAAGGAAGAATCCGATATTTTTGGTTACCTTGGGGCTCATCTTACCATTACTTACAAATGTCCCCTTGGTGGTGGTTCTATGCAGAATACCTTCTTCCTGCAATTCCATAAGAGCTTTTCTCACTGTCATATAGGCAACACCAAATTCTTTCGCAAGAGCCCTTTCACCAGGCAATTTATCGACTATTTTACCGTCTTTGATATCATCTTTGATTTTATTTTTTACTTTAAGATATTTAGGAATATGCTCAGTCATTTTTCAATGCTCCTCTTTCCTTAGTAACGCTTTCTTTTTCACTAATAACATATAGCATGTAATGCCGTAGCAGAAATAATCTACCCCGTATTTGAAAACTGCTATACTGCAATCAGTCACAAAAATAATAATAGCTATAAATCCGTCAAGAAAACAATTATGAGGGGTGTAAGGCACAGGCAACAGAGCATAAAAATAGTGAAAAATAATAAAATACTTGACAGGGAAAACCCAGAAGGCAGAAATTGCTATATAGCAATCAAATGATTGTGTGATGGGAATAATGGGAAAAAAGAATAATGACAAGGGAGGTTTTTGGATGATAAATAAGATTTTCAGTTTAATTCTAATGGCAGCATTTTTTTTATTTATTTTAAGCAGTTGTGATCAGGTTACGGAGCCAGATACAATTATTGATGAAGTAGATAATGAGAATTATGAAATGGTCTGGTTTGATGAATTTGACCAGACAGGCAGTAGTCTTGACGCAACTAAATGGGGATATGACACAGGATATGGTGGAGACGGCTGGGGTAATGATGAGTGGCAGCTTTACACGGACTCTCCCGAAAACGTAAAAATAGAAGATGGCAATATGGTGATAACAGCAGCCTGGGATTCGGTAAATTATTCTGAACCAGGCAAACGTGATGGATCCGTAACTTCTGCAAGGGTAAACACAAAGGACAAATTTTCATTCAAATATGGTAAGGTGCAAGCTCGGGTCAAGCCACCCAGTGGAGCAGGGATGTGGCCTGCCTTCTGGATGCTTGGCGATAGTTTTGATTCAATAGGCTGGCCCCAGTGCGGTGAGATAGACATCATGGAGATGAGCCCCTTATACCATAATGATAATACAACCATGTTCACGCTTCATTGGTGGAATGACGAAGGACAATATCATGATTCTGATGGGGCAACACGAGAATTCAGCTATTCACTCACTGATGATTATCATATATTTGAGGTGGTGTGGGATGAACAGAGAGTGATCGGGAAGATAGATGATATTACCTATTTTGTTAAATTAATAGATCCAGGTTCAATGGATGAATTTATGAAGAAATTCTTCTTAATATTTAATGTAGCGGTTGGTGGCAATCTGGGTGGATCACCAGATGAGGCGACCCAGTGGAACCAGAATATGTATGTGGACTGGGTACGAGTATTTCAGGCTGAGGGTCCAGATATTGGTACTTATGGAATATTTACAGATGAAACCCCAGTGGATGCTGGTTTGGAAGTTGGTGTAAATGCTGAGATATATGTTTGGGAAAATACCCTTTCTGGAGGAACGATGCCTCCTTATGAGGGTGATAATGTGATATCATGGTCAACAACTGGAGTCGGCTGGTTTGGAGGTGGAATCAGTTCTACATTACCGGTAGATCTTTCAGGATTTGCCTACGGTAATATAAAATTCATGATCAAAATACCGGCAGATGTGACCTTTAAAATAGGAATAAATGATACAGATGGAATCGAGAATTATGTGACCTTCCCGGCAAATGAAACTGCCTTTGGTCTGGTTAGAGATGGTGAATGGGGACAGGCAACCATACCTGTAGAGGAAGTTAAGGGGAATGTAGATCTGGAGATACTGGCTTACGAATTTATCATTTTAGAACAAAATGGCACACAATGTGATTTTGGCCTTGATGATATTTACTGGGCTGGTGGCGGAACAGTTCCGAGCAGTGTTTCCTTTGATGCAGACAGCTATGCAATTGATGCTACTGGTGCAGTGATCACAGTGAATGATCTGGCTGCTGCGTTAAATACAGTTTCCGTAGATGTAGATAACGGGACAGAGACGATCAGTCTTGATGTTGTTCTTGATGCAGTGGGCATGGGAACAGGGACATTGAATTTTGGTACTACAGATGATGCTACAGACACAATCGCAATTAATCCCGGAGGCTCATTAACAGCTACATATACTGATGGTAATGGAATAATGAAAACTGACACGGCTGCAATTGAAAGCGGCTCAACTGGAGATGTTATTGGTATCTACACAGAATCTCATAACGATCAGATGCTGGTATATCAGCAGATCTGGAATAGTGCTGACTGGAGTGGTAATCCCACGGAACCAGATGAAGAAAGCACAGCAGTTGCTCCAGTGGACGGCACCTATGTACTATCAGCAGATTTTCAGACGGGCAGTATGGGCTGGGGTGGAATAGCTTTTGATTTTGGTAATTCCGGTCAGGATATTTCTGCTTATAATACCTTGATAATAAATATCAATAAATCAGCTATGCCAACTTTGGATAAGCTGGGCATTAAATTTGAAGATACCTCAACAGGACAAACAGAGATCAATATTACTTATTATACCCCTATCGTAACAGGAGACTGGATGAGATATGAAATCCCGTTAAGTGATTTTAGTACACCAGATCTCACTGATATCAAATATTTAGGTTTATGGAATCCCCAGGACAGCAGCAATAATCTGCTTACTGGAATGCTCTATTTTGATGATATCTATTTAGAAGAATAATAAAGAAGGTAAAATATGATAAAAGAAAAAGTTGAATCAACAAATAGCAGACATGTAGTTCCATTCGGACAGAAAGTTGCTTTTGGCATTGGTATGTTAGCCAATCAAATGTTTCCTGCGGTCCTGGGAATATTTATGGTTGTCTTGGTCCAGGATTTGGGTTTCCCGGGTTGGATGTGGGGAATGTTATTTTTCCTGCCAAGAGTATTTGACGCTATTACGGATCCCATCATGGGTTATATTTCGGATAACACTAAATCGAAATGGGGCAGACGAAGACAGTACATCTTCATTGGTTCGATCATCATGGGAATTGCGTTTATTGTTATGTGGCAATTATATCGTGTGAATGGAGTCGAGTACAACTTTATTTATTTCCTTCTCTTTTCGTTTGTCTTCTATCTAGGTCTTACCATTTTTAGTGTGCCTTACGTTGCAATGGGCTATGAAATGAGCAATGATTTTCACGAACGTACAAGCATTATGGCCGTAGCCCAATGGATCGGGCAGTGGGCCTGGGTTATTGCTCCCTGGTTTTGGGTCATCATGTACAACAAGGGCTGGTTTCCATCGGCGGATATAGCTACAAGGACACTTGCGATATGGGTGGGGATCATCTGTATGTTGCTTGCTATGGTTCCAGCAATATTCCTAAAAAGTAAATCGACAGTCGGAGAAAACTACTCCCCCCTTAATCTAAATGCAATCGGGAGCAGTTTATTAGAAATCTTTTCAAACTTTAAGGAAGCGTTTAGGATCCCTCAGTTTGTAAAATTATGTGTCTCCACATTTTTTATTTTTAATGCATTTAACACCATTGCGGCGTTTTCATTTTTTATTATAGTTTGGCATTTATTTAGTGGAAATGCAGAGGCTGCTGGTATTTGGCCTACACTTTTTGGCAGCCTGGCTTCATTGGTAACTACCTTTTTAGTGATTCCTACTGTTGCTCGCATGTCTAAGTTACTTGGAAAAAAGAAAGCATTTATTCTCTCACAAAGCATCTCAATCTTCGGCTATTTCTTGTTGTGGTTTCTCTTTGTTCCGGGAAAACCTTACATGTTTATCTTTGCGCTACCTTTCTTTTCCTTTGGGATTGGGAGTTTATTTACCTTGATGATGTCAATGACTGCAGATGTGATGGATCTGGATGAGTTAAATTCAGGAAAACGTCGCGAGGGGGTATTTGGTGCTATTTATTGGTGGATGGTCAAGTTTGGCTTCGCTATCGCAGGATTATTAACTGGTATTATTATGTCAGTAGTAGGATTCGATGCCAGTGCTGCTACGCAAACTGAGGGCGCGATAACAGGATTGAGAATTTTTTATTCCGGATTTCCAATACTGGGTACGACTATCGCTATTTTACTGATGCGTAATTATGATTTAACTGAAAAACGTGCAAATGAAGTTCGTGTTGAACTGGAAAAACGTCATGCTCAAAAAATTGAAGATGAAAAGCTTAATTTAGAAAAATCTTAGGATATTATGATGCGAAAGAATATATTTAAAACACTAGTTTTCATTATTCTTTTAATATTATTTTTCGGTTGTGGAGCCAATAAAAGTAATAAACTTGGCTCCACGTCCGAAATTCTGCTCACTTCAGCAGAAGGTGATAAATTGAATGAAATGGAAAATGTCACATTCAAAGCTGGAAAGGCTGAAGGAATAGTAATCAGCATTTATCCTGACAGCATAAAACAGACGATTGACGGTATCGGAACCTCGTTTACAGAATCATCAGCCTTCGTTTTGGCTCATTTGGAAAAAGAGCGCAGGCGAGAAGTGATGGAAAAGATATTTGGTGAGAAGGGAGCTGATTTTACTTTGACAAGAACGCATATTGGTGCCTGTGATTTTACAGTGAAAGGCAAGTATTCCTATGCGGCTAAAGCAGATGCAGAACTGGAAAACTTCAATATATCTGAGGACACTAAAGGATTTAAGCAGGTAGAATATCCTGGTATCAAGGATGAATCCTATGATCTTTTGCCTATGATCAAAGAGGCATTAGCAATTAAGCAGGCTCAACAGGATGGAGAACTGAGAATTGTTTCTTCTGCCTGGACAGCACCATACTGGATGAAAGATATTGAGCAGTGGTATATCCCTGGAGCTCCTGAGAATAACTGGCAAGGTACGGGAGGATCTCTAAAAAAAGAATATATCTCCACTTATGCAGATTACCTGGTGAAATACCTGAATGTATATAAGGCTGAAGGTGTGGATATCTGGGGTCTAACGCCAGTGAATGAGCCGCATGGCAATAACGGGCAATGGGAAAGCATGAATTTTACACCAGAATCACAGAATGAATTTATCAAAAACTTTCTGGGACCTAAATTGCAGACTGCTGGCTATGATAATACAAAGCTATTCATATTCGACCAGAATAGAGATGGACTTGAGGAATGGGCAAATGTGATCTTTGCTGATCAGGAGACTTCACAATATGTGGATGGAGCAGCAGTTCACTGGTATGAAAGCACTAATAAAGTCTATGAAGATGTGTTTGACAGGGTTCATGCCCAATATCCTGATCAATCGATCATCCATACGGAAGGTTGCATTGATGACCTGGGAAAAGATGCTCCTGGAGGAGTTACTGATCCTGAGGGTTACACTGAGAGCAACTGGTTTGATAATGATGATTTCTGGTGGAGTAAAAGTGCTACTGACTGGGCATATTCAGTAACCTGGCAGGGTGTGAAGGTGGAAGATCATCCTATGTATGTGCCGGTTCATCGTTATGCCCGTAATATAATCGTCAGCCTTGATCACTGGGCTAATGGCTGGATAGACTGGAATGTGGTTCTGGATAAGGATGGTGGACCAAATCATGTTGGCAATTTCTGTGGAGCTCCTATCATGATAGATACTGCTGCACAGAATGTTTATTATACTCCAATATTTTATGTATTAGCTCAATTCAGCAAAACTATTCGTCCTGGTGACATTGCAGTAAAAACCCAAAAGCAGCTTGTGGATCTTGGAAATGATGATCTGCATACCTGTGCTACCCTTAATTCAGATAATGTGTTAAGCATTCAGGTATTGAATACAGCCGATAATAAGATCAATTATAAGTTGCAGATCGGAGAGCAATTTGCTGAAATAGAAATTCTGGCAAATGCAGTTCAAACAGTGAGAGTTCAATTATGAAAAAAAGAATAATCCTATCAGTATTAATATTTATCATCATGAGTCCGTTAGTATCTCAAATTGATGATAATAATCAGCCGGTACTATCAATATCATCAATCCGTGAAAGGTTGGAAAATGAAGTAGTAATCGAAAAATTAGTTCCTTTTGCTGAAAGAGCTTTTAAACCCTATCTGGAAAATCAATGGATCGGGAAGGCAGTTTCTTATGGCTGCTATAGAAAGGGACAGGCTCCAGGAGCAAAAGGACCATCAAGTGAAGAGATATTTAAGGACTTAACTATAATATCGCAATACTGGAATTTGATCAGAGTATATAATGCTGATGATGATACTGAACGAATTTTGCAGGTGATCAAGGAAAAAGAACTTCATATAAGAGTGATACTTGGAATCTGGCTGGTGAATGAAGATAATGATCCAGCAGCAAAGAAAGCTAATATCACAAATACACTCCGCTGTCTTGAGCTTGCTGATAAATATCCACATATTATTGCTGCTGTAAATGCAGGTAATGAAACGCAGGTATTCTGGTCTGGTCATAAAATGGACAGTAATGATCTGATCAGATATATCAGGGTACTGAGGCTCTACACCAAAATTCCAGTAACAACAGCAGATGACTATAATTTTTGGAATAAAGAAGAGAGCAAAACTATCGCAGATGAAATTGATTTTATTATAACTCATATCTATCCACTCTGGAACGGTAAAACCCTCGATGAATCTATCCCCTGGCTGGATAAGACTTATAATGAAATAAGTGCTTTCCATAAGAGCAAACAAGTGGTTTTGGGAGAGATTGGCTGGGCGACTATTTATAATCCAGATAAAAAGGGACCTGGAGAACAGGGTTCTTTGATCAAGGGAGCAGTAAGTTTGCAGGCTCAGGAGAAATTTCTGATCCAACTTGATGAATGGATTATGAAGAATCATGTAACTACATTTTTATTCGAAGCTTTTGATGAACCCTGGAAAGGTGGCGGTGAAGCATCAGGAGCAACTGAAATAGAGAAGAACTGGGGAGTTTTTTATGAAGACCGCACTCCCAAAGTATCATTTATAAATTATCTAAAGCATAAAGCTAAAACCAATAAACAATTCCTTAAGGAGGAAAAATGAAAAACAAAACAGCGTTATTTATGATCATTGTTTTCGTCATGGCGATGAATGCTGTAATTTATGCCCAGAATGCACCAGTAGATTTTGAAGTTGGTGGTTATGGAGCAGATTGGACATGGACAGCATTTGAAAATGCCAGTAATCCCCCCATTGAAATAATTGCTAATCCTGATGTCTCAGGTATCAATACTTCAGCTACAGTGGGTCAATTTACCGCTTTACAGGCAGGACAGCCCTGGGCTGGATGTGAAACCCTCGATATTGGCGAATTTATTATCGATGAGAATAATAGCACAATCAGTATTATGGTTCACAAAGATGTGGTAAGTGATGTACGGCTTAAACTTGAAGGACCGGGTGCCCCGGCAGAGATCAATTCTACTAATACTATAACCGGAGAATGGGAAGAGATAATTTACGATTTTTCCGGTGCAATCGGAAATACTTATAATAAATTTGTATTTTTCCCGGATTTTGATATGGCTGGAAGATTACAGGATAATATTATCTATTATGATAATATAACTTTTAGCGAACAGATAGCAGGTGCTGAACCACAAGTAGCTGCCCCAGCTCCAACCGCAGAACCTGGAGATGTTATTTCCGTTTTCAGCGATTCTTATGATGACCTTGCTGGAACAGATTTTAATCCTCCCTGGGGGCAGTCAACTATAGTATCTACACAAGAAATTGGTGGAAACGCAACCCTGAAATATGCTAATTTCAATTATCAGGGTACACAGTTTAGTGCAGCTCAGGATTTGTCTTTGATGGAATTTGTCCATATAGATCTGTGGACAGCTGATGCTACCGTAGTTATGTTTACTCCAATCAGTGCCCCTCCTGGTGAATTTTTATTACCACTTGCTCCTCTGGAACAAGAAACCTGGAACAGTATAGATATTCCTTTAGCTAATTTTATAAACGTTCCAATGGCAAGTATCTTTCAATTGAAATTTGATGGACAGCAGGGTGTGACACCTTCTAATATTTATCTTGATAATATCTATTTTTATAAATTACCTGAAGGAGTAGAAACTGATGCTACATTGATTGACTTGCAGATTGATGGTGAAACTGTAGCAGGATTTGATCCGTTAACCCTTAATTATAATATTGAACTGCCTACAGGAACAGTTATAGTTCCCGTAGTTACTGCCGAAACTAATAATCCAGAAGCCACTTATGTGATCAATGAAGCTGCAATGCTGCCTGGAACTACAGAAGTTGTTGTTACTTCTGCTAATGAGATGAATGTTATTACCTATAATGTTAATTTCTTCTTCCCGACTCCGGCTCCCCAGACAGCAGCTCCAGACCCAACCCAGTCAGCAAATGATGTGATTTCCATTTACAGTGATTCTTATGATGATCTGGTTGGAACTGATTTCAATCCGAATTGGGGACAGAGCACAGTTGTTACCTTTGAAGAAATTGATGGTAATATGATGCTGATGTATGATAATTTCAATTATCAGGGTACAGGTTTTGCTGGTGCTCAGGACTTTTCAGGAATGGATTATCTGCATATCGATATGTGGACACCAGACGCAACTGTAGTAATGTTTACTCCAATCAGTGCTTCTACAGGTGAGAATCTACTTCCACTGGAACCGATTATGACAGCAACCTGGAACAGCTATGATATCCCTCTGGTAAATTTCACAGGTCTCTCCATGGCAGATATTATTCAATTCAAATTTGACGGACAACAGGGAGTTAATCCATCCACTATATACCTTGATAACATCTATTTTTACTCAGCATTTGTACCTGGTGGAGATGCCACATTGAGCGACCTTCAGGTTGATGGAATTACTGTGGATGGCTTTATGCCAGAAACCATGGACTACTGGGTAGAATTACCTGCTGGTACTATGGAAGTTCCTGTGGTTACAGCTACAACAACAGACCCCTTAGCCAGTTATGTTATCAATGATGCAGAAATGCTTCCAGGTAACACAGAAGTGATAGTAACTGCCGAAGATGGAACTACCACCTTAACTTATAATGTTAATTTCACTGTAGCTGATGCAGTTCCTGAAATTGCTGCACCAACACCGGAAATTGATGCTGAACACGTGATCTCGCTTTACAGTAATGCTTATGAAAATGTTGCAGTAGATACCTGGTCAGCAGGATGGGATCAGGCAGACCTGGAAGACATCCAGATTGCCGGTAATGATACCAAGCTGTACACTAATCTAGCATTTGCTGGAATCGAATTTACTTCTCAAACTATTGACGCTTCTGGAATGACCAATTTCCATATGGATATTTGGACTCCAGATGACACATCTGCACCTTCAGTATTTAGAGTTAAACTGGTTGATTTTGGTGCTGATGGCGTCTGGGGCGGAGATGATGTGGAACATGAACTCACTTTTGATGAAACCGTTATGGAATCAGAAATGTGGGTCAGCCTGGATATTCCTTTATCAGAATTCACAGGACTGGTTACTACCGGACATTTGGCTCAACTGATAATTTCAGGAGATCCCAATACAATCTATATGGACAATGTATATTTCTATGATGAAGGTCCTTACTGGATTTATGGTGATGTAACAGGGGACTGGAGTGTGGACGCGTTTGACGCTGCTAATATGCTGCAATACGCTGTTCAGCTTGATCCAATCGGAGCTCCTTTACCATGGACATGGCAACTTATCGCTGGTGATGTTGATGGAAATGAAGCAGTAGAAGCTTATGATGCAGCTCTTGTTCTGCAATACAGTGTCGATATGATAGAAGTATTTCCTGTGGAAGAAAGAGAAATTGATTCACCACAGGGAAGTGTTGATATAGAAATAGATAATAATGAGATAATAATTAAAGCGGCTGGTGAATTATACAGTTTGCAAATGACATCGGAAGGCAGTGCTATAGAATTTGGTACTCCTGTTATCAAAGAAGGCATTCTGAATGCAGTTAATCCAGAAGTTTTCTCAATTGCCTTAGCCAGTGCTGAAGAATTGACCGGTGAAATTTTACGTATTCCTTATAAAACTGTCGCAAAGAGCAGTAATATGGAATTAATACTTAGCATCAATGGCATAACAAAAAGATATGAATTTTCACCAGAAGGAAATTCAGAAAATACCAGAGAACTGAATGCCCCAATTGATTTTGAAGAAGGTGGATATGGCGCAGACTGGACCTGGACAGTATTTGAAAACGAAACTAATCCCCCCTTGGAGATTTTAGCTAATCCAGATGCTTCGGGGATCAACACATCAGCAACAGTTGCCAAATTTACGGCTCTGCAGGCAGGACAGCCCTGGGCTGGATGCGAATCTCAGCATGGTTCTGATATCGGCGAGTTTTCTTTCGATGAAACAAATAGCACCGTGAAAGTGATGGTTTGGAAACCTGT
>JAVCDJ010000262.1 GCA_030765845.1 Candidatus Stygibacter australis | reverse complement strand
ATATAGTTATATCATTCAACCTTACCCCCATTTTTACTCCTCTTCATCTATATATTTCATTCTTTCTTTCAAATACCTCTATTTCAAAAGCACAGCCTTTAGCATTAATTGCTGCTCTCCTGCTTTCATCTGCACAAAATATACTCCGCTTCCGCAAGCTGAACCTTGAGAATTACTGCCATCCCAAACCTTTTCACCTGCTCCGGTTGCTACCTGCTCATTCAGAAGCGTTTTCACCTTTTCCCCTCTCAGATTATAGATTGCGATCTCTACTCTCTGTGCTTCTTCAAGATTATAATGCACCGTAAGTTCAGGATTAAACGGATTAGGGTATATACTTAGATCATTTGCCAGCGGTACCAGGTCATCATCTCCTTCCGGTAATATACTAATCTCTCCCCGCATCTGATAAAGCTCCTGATAATATTCTT
Organism: Candidatus Stygibacter australis; assembly: GCA_030765845.1. Lineage (NCBI taxonomy): Bacteria > Pseudomonadati > Candidatus Cloacimonadota > Cloacimonadia (SeqCode) > Cloacimonadales (SeqCode) > Candidatus Stygibacter > Candidatus Stygibacter australis. Next base: position 18,014 of record JAVCDJ010000262.1, on the reverse strand, counting down.
CTGTATCTGCACTACGAGCATAAGTTGCCACTACATTACCATTTCCAACCACGTGATAGGCAAAATCAAGCTCATCATAAAGCTCATTAAGTATTTCTGCTGATGGAAGATCATAATTAACAAGTTGCTCAAATTCATCAGTTTCTGTATTGTACTTTTCAATATTAATGTTATTATCGCCTTCTCCTATCTTCATCAATATCCCCACTCCGGCAGAATTCCATTCCACCCCATGCCACTGCTCTGGCTCTAGTATCTCTTCAACCACTTCCAGTGGACCACTGTTCCCTAACTGATAGCTATATAAATACTCTTTTGTCTCAATATAGATCATATCTCCGTCTCGATAAACCTCTCTGATTTCGTAATCCAATTCTTCAAAACCTACTAATTCCTTATATATCTCACCAGCTTCACTATAAACGATCTGAGCTATATCTGGATCTTGATACGTAAGTGCCACATATTCATCACCTTCATTATCTGCTGATAATAATTTCGGATATATCCAGGCTTTCATTTCCATATCACCCATCTCGTCGACTTCACCCATATCAAAATCACTTCTCATAAAATTGCTGCTGTACTGTTTAAAATAATTATCTACTTCCGTAAAATCTACTGGGTATATCTCATAATTCATCCTTTCATCATAATGAAACGTCTTCACATACCCCACAGATTCATGAGTTCCCCCATATAAATGCTCTCCCTCATCTATCAGACAATTATCATCATGATTCGAAGGATCCATTCCACTCCTGTGGGAAAATCCACCCCTACGCTGAGCTACTGAACCATAAATATTTAAATATCCTCGTTCAAATCCTATATCTTCACTGCTTTCGGGCCACACAGGATTATAAAATGGCTTATCTGTGCCATAAGGAGCAACTTCTGCCTGCTCATAATCAGGGTTTTCGTAAGGGTACCCGCAGGAGGGATAACCGACAACAGGATGATTGGAATGTAAGATAAATTCCGGATCACCAGTATAGCCTTCTGCCGGTGGCATCACATATTTATGAAGATCAATGTAACTGAATAAAGTATCATTACCAGTAAAAGGACTCACTCCCATAAAATCTGGCGTGCTGCCATGAGGATGCTGATATTCAAAACTGAATACTCCCTCTTCATAGCCTGGGTAAGCAGAATTGGGATCTGCTACACCACATGCGGCATATGCGCCATATAGCATTACATCATCACAATTCGGTGATTCTATCTCTTCCGTATCAGGATCCCAGTGCTTGTATTTGATCAAAATGCTCTTCTCCGATATCAAGCCAAACATATCAGTACAATCAAAAGGAACTTCCTCCCCTGGTGTTAAACTCGTGTATGTGATATCATCTGTGATATATATAGTATCAGCAGATGCCCAGGTCATATTTCCACTCACACTTCCTTCTATCCAAAGCTCACAATAACAGAATACTGAACTATTAATCACTGATAAATTAAATGTAGTATCTTCCCACTCTATGTGCGGCACCTGCACTACATTCGTCCAGATAGGATCTCCAATACTCCACTCTGGATGCATTGGGTCAGGATAGCTGTTATAAACCGTAAATTCCATCTCTTCATATAGAATATCAGCATAACGGCAGGTTGCTGTTGTGCCATCTATCTTGGCAAATAGAATGTCCCTATCTGCTGAAGCATCCAGTATAAAACCGTTCTCACGCACTTCCTCGGCTCCTTGTAATTCTATCTCACCCATTTCTGCTACATATTCTTCCAGGTATCCACTCGTAAATATATCTTCCATTGGTGCACTATTTACTGCCGGAGCCCCTGTTGCAAAATCCATTATTGTTTCACCACTAATAACTAATCCATTCATTGTGGGCCAGCAGTTATTTGTTCCTCCACCAATCTGACGTATCCAGATATCAGAATTAGTATATACTTCGCCATCAAATACATCTGGTCCCCAAAACATGAGAACATCCCAGGATTCCTCGGTACTATTCACGCTGATCATCCTGCCCATATAAGACTGAAAACAACATACCGGAATGGAGCTGGGCGATAAACCCAGGCTCCATAATTCTTCTCCATCCTGCCATAAAAAAGGGTCATTATACATATCTGTAAATGGTGATGCCGTAATATTGAACACGCCCCAGTATTCTTCAGCACTTGCTAACATCGATTCGCCTGTTTCAACATCTTCATAAAATATCTGTAAACTTCCCGTCTCTGAAGTAAATATTACTGGCTTCTGATAATAATTATCTGCCGTAATATACCAGTTAATTTCTAATATCTCCGGTAAACTATCCCAACTTATCACTTCACTGACGGTGAAACTTTCGCCGCCGTCATCCGAACGATATATTTCCAGCCAGCTCACATCATCTGTCAGATTAATTTTCACCACTGCATAGCTTACGTAATCTCCCGCAATACTGCAGCCACCTGAGTTATCATAATAAAAATATTCAACACCGCCTAAATCAATGACTGTTTGCAGCGATTCAAATTCAGCAGACAGCAGTACTGGTAACATGATCAAAAATAAAATAACAAATAACACTCTCATCGTAAACCTCCAGCAAAATAAATGTTTTACTCAAAGCAAATAGCTATAAACATCCAATCCCTTGTCAAGTTTTATTTTCTTTTTGTTGCCTTTACTCAGCTAAGCCCTTTCTCACTTATGTTTACTTTGTCACCCTTTGTTATTTCTATCATAAGCATATTTCGTTCCACATAATACATACTTGACTTATTGTTCTATTTCAGCGTTTTACTTTACTATAGCTCATTCTTACATATATTTTCTACCAAAATTGTCAACAAAGTTTACCGTGTTATCACCTATGATTACCTGCTTTATCAATTGCTTTTCCACAAAATCTGAAAGTTAATGGACTTGATAGACAAAATAGACTTGATAGACAAAATGGACTTGATAGACAAAATGGACTTGATAGACAAAATGGACTTGATAGACAAAATGGACTTGATAGACATTAAAGTAAGATGGACTCAGTAAATATTCGGATCATTCCCTCTAATCAGATGTGCACCGCTGGCGGTAATCCGCAAGTGGGGCGGAAATGAAAAACACTATCTACCGATTCTCGAATCCATAGTCTCCATCGAATTAGTTTTCTATCCATAGAGCCCATATTGTCCAGTCAGTCCATATTGTCCATTTTGCTCTTCTCAAATAAAGTAACATTTTCACCTTTTTCTTCATAGTAATTCTGTTCTATTTGTTCTCTTTTCAGCTACCAGGTGCCCTTTAGGTGGAACAACTCAACCCGGCATGACATTTTTTTGTTATGCCGGGTTGAGTTGTTGCACCTAAGGGGTACTTTATTGGCAGTAAATGGGCATTATAGGAGAATTTAATATGAATTTAGGTGCAGTTTTGAATAAAATTGTGAGAATTTTTGGATATTGTAGAGTGATGAATTAATTCATTTATTTGGGTATATTACGTTTGTTGTTAGTTCTCTATTGAGATTTCTTTTCTTATCAATATTGCTTTGTTATCTAAACAATTATCATAATGATAATGGCAGCAGACGCATTTATCATAATGATAAGATGAATTGCGGAACTAAGAAGAATAAGATAGATTATCTTACAATAGCTAAGTTATTTAATATCTATATAATAGGCATTCTGTCAGAAATGTTTTTCTGAAATATTTTCAGGATGGTACACTGCTTGCAATGTATATTATTAAAAATAAGGAACTGGGGGACAGAGAAATGAAGAAAAGAGATTTTGTGAAGCAGTGGAATGAGCGGAAAGCAAGATTTGTGAAGTAGAAGAAACAAGGGGGAAAAGTGAAAAAGAATAGAATTATAAATATCTGGAATGAGCGTCGCACACGTTATACTCGGAGGTAATATTGTCGGGTGTGTCGATGCTGAATCGGAGTAACCGGAGGTCTTATGACCTGTAACCCGGTTACTCTTTTTTTAATATGCGAGTGAAATTGATCATCTATCAAGAATTAAATTGACTATATTATTCAAATAAGTAAAAATCAACAGGTACCGAGTTAATATTACAGGAGCAGTTATGATTGAGAAATTAAAAGCTTTGTTACAGAAAGTGGATGCTGATTACTCCGATATTCGTTATGAAGTAAGGTATGATAATGCCTTGCACTTTAGTAATGAGGAACTTACGGCAGTAACCAGCAGTCTAACGGATGGTTACGTAATCCGGGTATTGAAGGGAGGGGGTATGTCAGCAGTAGCCTTTACTTCCTTAGTTGATGCTGAAAAAGCCATTAAATCGGCAATTGAAAGCGCAATCGTGATGGGGAAATATCGTAAGAAACCAGTGAAGCTGGCAGCAATAGGAGTGGTAAAAGATCAATTTAAACCTCCTTTAGTAGAAGATCCTCGAGAAATAAGCATGGATGAAAAAATCTCTTTAATGAAGAAATATGTGAAGATACCACTTCAGCAGGAGAAAATAATCAATGTCGAACTGGGTTATGCAGATATCATTCGCGAGAAGTACTTCGTAAGTAGTGAAGGGAGTGAGATATCCGAGGAACTGGTTACAACGGTATTATCAGGCGATATTAAAAGCAAAAGTGGGAATGTGATCCAGAATGTGCGCATATCAGCCGGTGGCAGTGATGGTTTCCAGAATATCCGTGGACAGGAAGATAATTTTGCTAAAAGAGCAGGTATAGCGATTGATCTGTTATCAGCTGAGCCGATCAAGGGTGGGAAATATAACTGTATCTTGAATCATATGATGACTGGTGTGTTTACCCATGAAGCATTTGGACATTTTTCTGAAGCAGACCTGATAGAATCTCTTCCAGCCATGCGCGAGAAAATGGAAATAGGCAGCAAGCTTGGTTCGGATTTAGTGAACATAGTAGATGATGCCACCCAGGAAGGACTTTTGGGATTTTATAAGTATGACGATGAAGGTGTGTCTGTGAGAAACGTGCAATTAATGAAAGAAGGCGTATTGACTGGCAGGCTGCATTCGCGACGGACAGCGGAAGAATTTGGAGAACCAGTCAGTGGTCATAATATAGCCGAAGATTTCCGTTATGCGCCAATAATTCGGATGGGTACTATTTATATAGAAAAGGGTGAAGACAGTTTTGAAGAGCTATTACATAAACTTGAAGACGGCATTTACCTTTGTGATCCTAAGGGCGGTCAAACCGCTGGTGAGAATTTTACCTTTGGTGCTCAATATGGTTATGAGGTGAAAGACGGTAAACTTGGAAAAATGGTGCGTGATATCAATGTTTCAGGAAATCTTTATGAAACATTGCAGAATATCTCCGCTATTGGTAATGATCTGCAATTCACTAAACGCGGTGGGTGTGGTAAAGGACAAACTAATATCCGCTCCTGCTTTGGTGGACCGCAAATCATAGTGAAAAATCTTGTGATCGGAGGTAACTAATGAAAAATTTACTGCAATCAGCGAAAGAAAATTTTGATCAGGTGGAAATTTTCAAAGGCAAAAATGAATCTACATCGATCCAGTTCCAGAGTTCTACCTTGCAAAATATTGATAATAAAATCCAATCAGCAATTAGTATGCGAGCGATCAGAGATAATACCCTTGGATTCGCCTATACCAGAAATCTTCATTCAAATGATGAACTCATCAAGAATGCCGAGAATTCCATGCTGGGTGGAGTAAATGCAGAATATCAATTTCCTCACAGTCCCCTGGTGGAGAGTCTGGAGAGTTATGATGCGGGTATAGAGGATCTTAATGCAGATATAATGGCAGATGAATGTCAGAGTGTGAGTGATTATATCAAGACGAGAACTGATGCTGAATCGGAAATATATGCCGGAAAAGACATCAGCAGTTTTGAAGTGATCAATTCAAATGGTACTGATCTGACTCATCAGGACAGTACTTACTACATATATTTTACTCTTGTGTATCCCGGCAGTGCATCAGGGATCAGCTATTGCATAATGGATAAAACATTTAAGTCTCTTGATCATGATATCCTGGACAGGGTCATCGCTAAATATGAAGCAGGAAAAAATATAGTCCAACCGGAAGGTGGAGAAATGCAGGTATTATTTGCTCCAACCACCTTGTTTGCACTCACCTGGCGTCTTGCCCTGGGTACCAGTTCACGCAGTTACTACGATAAGATCACTCCTATCGCAGAAAAATTGGGTATCAGGATATTTGATGAGAAACTTAACCTTTTTACTGACCCTCTTGATGAGCAATATCCCGGATGTCGTCCCTTTGATGATGAAGGAGTAGTATGTCATCGGCATAATATCATTAAAAATGGGGTGTTTGAGAAAAGATTTAATGATCTTAATTATGCGCAGAAATTAAATGAAAGACCTACAGGACATGGTATCCGTGGTTCAATAACTTCTCTTCCATCTCCCGTATTACACAGTCTAAGATTACAGCCTGGTCATACATCTTTTGATGAGATGGTGCAGGGAATGAAGCGGGGAGTGATCCTGGAAAGTATGCTGGGAGCCCATAGCGGGAACTTGCCTAATGGAGATTTCTCCCTGGGAGTATCTCCGGGTTTATATGTTGAGAACGGCAAGATCATCGGCAGGCTCAAAGAAGGTATGGTTTCAGGTAATATCTATAAAATGCTGAAAAAGATAGATGCTGTGGAAGATACACTTCATGCTACTGGTTCAAACTGGATGCCCTCGATCCTGGTGGATAATGTCCATGTGGCTATATAGTTTATTGTAAATTAACAAATAACGGGTAGAATTATATTGGAATACGGAGGAATGTAATGAAAAAGAGAATTCTTTTTGTATGCATACATAATTCTGCCCGGAGTCAAATGGCAGAAGCTTTTTGCAACGAATTGGGTGGCGATAGATATACAGCCGAAAGTTCCGGGTTGGAACCTGGTAAGCTTAATCCTAACGTCGTTAAGGTGATGCAGGAGATCGGGATAGATATTTCAAGTAATGAGTGTAACAGTGTATTTGAATATTTTAAAGAAGGCAGATCATATTCATATCTGATCACAGTATGTGATAAAACTGCTGCTGAACGCTGTCCGATATTCCCGGGACTGGTGATAGATGGCAGGATACATTGGAGTTTTAAAGACCCCTCTTCATTAAAGGGCACCGAAGAAGAAGTTCTGGAGGAAACCCGTAAAGTGAGAGATGAGATCAAGCATCAGATAATAGGATTTCTGGACGATATTTGAGAAGCCTTAGCGGACATAGCGGTCTTAAGAAAAATCAGGACTTCTGCTTAGTTGGGATGGAATTATTTTAGTAACAGGGTTTTCTTTGTTATGGTCTTTTCAGGTAAAGAGAGTTTTATGAGATAGATTCCTGAACTTACTTTTTTATTAAGATTATCTTTCCCATCCCAGCCGATTTTATGATCTCCCTGCGGTAATATACTATCAAATAAATTTATTATTCTTTGTCCCTTCAAATTATAAATGGATAAATTTACTTTTTGAGTATCATCCAGATAAAAACTGATAGTTGTTTCGGGATTGAAAGGATTGGGATAAATATTTAAACACAGGGAATTTATGTCAGGAAGTTCATTATTATCTTCTGAGGAAGAATAGAAGATCAATTCTGCTGGCTCAAAGGGTGAACCAATTGTGTTGTTATTTTCAAAAGTTATAGATTGTTGACTTGTGAATACCTGATCAGATAAGGAATCATAGATCTGGAATTGGATATCTTCACCTTCAGTATTACCAATAATAGTAAAGTACCAGAAACCGTCATAAGCCGGAGGATTTGGCTGCTGCCAGGCAGCAATACTGCGGCAATCAGAATCTCCGGCATTACCAAAAGCTGCTGCCAGATTTTCATCATCACCTGTGAATGCTTCTCCATCCAGGATAATATTTGCCATATAGACCATTGAATACTGAGTACCATTGATCAGTTCCCAGAGCGGAGGATCATCAGTGGCTGGTGGTTGTTGCGGATTATTATTAGTATCCCTTGAGCCATAAATAAGTTGAGCCGCTGAGGACATATCGATTTTATATCCTATTCCAGGCTCCATTTGCAGAAGATCACCAACCCAATACCCGGGAGGATCAATGTAATTTGCAGACTGAGCTTGAGTTTTCACCTGGATAACCTCGGGAACAATACTACTGAGCGCTATATCAAGATCATAAATAGATTGCGGGAAATAGGCGATCCAGTTCCATTCAGCCGTAAGTGGGATAGGCCTGTCAACAGGAATAGGAACACCTTCGAGGCTGAAATCATTATAGGTATTTGACATATAGATCAAGTAAGATTCACCATCTGTTATCTGAGAAAGATCACCCAGCCAGGTATCAATGCTTTCGTAATATATCACAGATTGCAACTGATTCTTCACTTGATAGACAAAGGGTTCCAAAGGAGCAAAAACGCTTTCAATGGCAATATCCTGGGGGTGAACATTGAATGATATCCAGTTCCAGGCTGGCTCCGGGTTTATATGTTGGATCACATGCAGATCTACATTTATCTCAAAAGGTTCATCCGGTGAGCCTATTGTGGCATCATTCTCAAATAAAATTGATTCCTGGCATTCATATACATTTCCGCTGCTGCTATCAAATATACTGAAATATATACTATCAGCCTGGGTATTACTCACGATCGTGAAAAACCAGTAACCATCCCAGTAAGGTGGATTTGCCTCCTGCCAGACAGCTACTCCTCTACAATCCTCAATACCGGCGGGACCAAAAGCAGCCAGATGATTGTTAATATCACCCTCAAACGGCTCATCATTTATAAACACCTGGCACATGAAAACCATATTATATTGAGTTCCTGTAATTGTAACCCAGTCAATAAGATTAAAATCAATATTTATTGTCTGCTGACCTTCGAGAACTTCGACGTCCGTAATCGTAACGGGATTATAATCGTTCAGAGATGCAGTTACATTATATGTACCGGGATCAGCAGAAAGCTGATAATTGCCATATATATTAGGATGAGCAGTATATGTGCCATTAGTGATGATCACATCCAGGATATTCCCTGCTGGAGGAGATGTTGTACTCAAGCTGATATTTCCAGTGATCAGGCTGGCATCGATACTTAATAATGCAGGTTCAGTAGGAGAACCAATATTGGCATTATCCTGAAATTCATAGGTTTGCAGACATTCATAGATATTATCCGTGACACTGTCATAAAACTTAAATGTGATCATCTCACCATTTATATTGCCCACAATATTGAAATACCAGAAGCCGTAAGGATCATAATCCTGCCATCCGGCAATACATCTGCAATCAGAATCACCTCCGGGGCCAAAAGCGGCAACAATATTCTCTTCATTACTGGTGAAAAAAGTATCATTATAAGCAATTCTGGCAAAGAGGATCATAGAGAATTCTGTACCGGTTATGGGTTCCCAGTCAGGTGGATTTGCAATAAGGAACAAATATGTGAAGATCAGTAATATCAGGATATATTTTTTCATATTAACTCTCTTAATCGAAAAAGACCCCGGAGATTTCCGGGGTCTTAAAGAAATATGCAATCTATTTCATTAAAATACATTTACGCGAAATATGTTCATCTCCCCAGTTAAGTTGATAGAAATAGATACCAGAACTGTAATTATCAGCATTCCAGCTAATAGAATACTCACCAGCTTCCTGATAAGAGCTTACCAGAGTTTCCACTAATTGTCCTTTTACATTATAAATTGAGAGATTCACCTGTCCACTGGCAGGAATAAGATAACTGAAAGATGTAGTGGGATTAAAAGGATTAGGATAATTACTCTTCAGAAGGAGATTTTGAGTATTTACAGGAAAATTTCCAGTAGTAAAATCGAAACTACGAAGTTTATCTGGTGTTCCTGAGATACTATCAGAGGTAAATATTACTGATTGCGGGGATGAATAAACTGCTTTTGTTGTATTATCATAAAGTCTAAGTTCCAGAGGTTCTGCTTCATCACCAGCAATAGTGAAATACCAGAGATCATTTTCCAGCTTACCAATGCTGCGGCAACGGTTATTATCATCAAATACTCCTACGGAATAATTACTATCATCATCAATTACATTACCATCAGCAATTATTTGTGCCATGAGGATCATATTAGACTGGTATGAATTTACCAGTTGCCAGTCAGCAATATTTGATACCTGACTGGTTTCAGGTTGAGAGCGGGAAATTAGATATTCAGGAGGGTAAGTAAGATAGAGTGCTTCAGAAGGGATAATAGGCCAGCTAAGTAAATAAGCATTTCCTGGTTCCATAACTTCCAGATCACCTATCCAGCCTCCAAAATATACCGCAGAATGGGATTGAGTTTTGATGCAGGTACTATCAGTTAATGAAACGCTCTGCAATGCCTCGGCAATAGTTAAAGGAGTATCAGGGATGTAGCTGATCCAGTTATAGCCCTGCTGGATAAAGATAGAATGGGTTAAGGGATTTATTCTTTCACCGGTGAAAGTGAAATCATCATAATCATTGTGCATTTGAATTTTGTATCCCGTATTCCAGCTAATATAATTTAATCCACCAACCCAGGTGCTGCTCGGGATATCATATTGTGCAAAAGAAGTTTGATCTTTAATATAATAAATATCAGGAACAACAGTAAGCTCACTAAACACATTTGCTATTGAACTGCTGACCGGAAGCCGGTTAAATGATACCCAGTTCCAGCCTTCATTTAGATCATAGGTGACGTCTGTAAGGGGAGAATCAATGGTGAGATTAATTCCTAAGTCATAAACTCCATCTTCAAAGAAGATCATCTCATTACATTCATCGATCGATCCGGTTTCTGAATTATAAAAATCAAACCAGAGAAGGTCTGTGCCGCTGATATCATCGCTTACGATAGTGATATACCAGAAGCCTTCCAATTCAAAATAATTTTCCCAGAAGAAATGACTGCCGGATATCCAGGTGGCATTACCACGGCATTGCTCTATAGTGCCAGTTTCATCATACCCAAATACAGCCATTTGATTATTGCCCTCATTAGTAAGAAAACCACCATCATAAGTGACCGTGGCATATAAAACCATTCCATATTGAGTACCTTCAATTGGTTCCCAGCCATCAACAAGATCAAAATCTATATCTGGTGTAATCTGAAACGCGATTACATTGATATTCCTTTGAGTAAGTGTAGAATATCCCTCCAGAGAAGCTGTAACATCATAAACCCCATTTAGAACTATCAGCTCATAACTGCCATCAGGGGAAGGAAAAACTGAATTATCTCCAGAAGAAATCATCACATTTTCAATATCTCCCGAACCTCCGATCAGAGTTACAATTCCGGATATTGTACCTTCATTAAGAACCAGAGGCAGGTAAAAATCAATATCGGCTGTCTGTTGGCCAGAAGTAACAATTACATCTTCTGCAATTTGTATTTCATATCCGGCCAATGATGCAGTAACATCATATACACCTGGACCGATACCTAAAGTATATTCATAATATATTATCAGATTTGTATAAATATCATAAACAGGATAAGGATAGGTAGAGATAGAACCAGCCTGGATTAAAACTAATTCAGGATCACCAATACCTTCCACCTCAACTTCACCTACAATTTCTCCCGGAGGAGGAGGAGTTAATTCAATATCAAGAGTAACCAGTTCGTCAGCAACAATTACTTCCTCAATGGTTTCAGTACTGTAACTATCTAAAACAGCAGTAACTTCATAAGTACCGGAAGGCAGACTGATCATATAAAACCCATCATTTTCGGGATTTGTAGAATATTCTGTATAGGGAGGACTGATCAAAGCAGCAGTAACTTCTACATCAGAAACGAGACCATTACCGCCAATGAGCACCACCTGACCCTGAATCCCGGATTGAGGATAAAATATTGCCCCCATATCAGCTATGGTTCCATCAGGATCTAAACTGCTGTCAGGATCACCGCTATCAATACAGGGAGACATTGTGTCATCATGTGTTGGCATATTCACCCATGATAGAGAATAGTCTCCAATATAGGGATTAGTGAAAAGTGGATCAGCTGAAATACAACCTTCACCAAAATAACTTTGTCCAGCACCTGTCTCCAAATCAGAATAAGTGGCATTGAATGTTGTACCAGTTTCAACATAAATTGCATTATAGGCATTATCCCAGACAATAGAATTTGTCATACTGGCCATAGAGTTATACAAACAGGCAATTCCAGATCCATTCTGATCTGCCAGGTTATCAACGATAGTGAGTTTTGCAAATGAAGGACTGGAATTATTGAATATAGAAATACCACCTCCATTCCATTCAGTAGTATTTCCGGCAATAATAACCCTTGTCAGCACGGGATCAGAACCAAAACAATTTATTCCACCACCATCATATACAGCAGAATTTCCAGTAATTTCGGCATTAGTAAGAATTATATCAGAACCGTTCAGATAAATTCCCCCACCAGCACCACTGGCAATACTACCCGTTATCTCTACATGGTTTAATTCAATGTTAGAATTTTGAAGATACATAGCACCACCGGTAGTAGCACTATTATCACTGAAAGAACAATATTGAATTTCTAATTCGGAAGAGTTCAGGCAATATATAGCTCCTCCCTGATAATCAGGTGAAACGCCTATCGCCCTGCCAAATTCAAAATTACAAAATACTAATTGAGAAATATCCTGTCCGGTTGTGGTTGTATCTATAAATCTTAAACCATGCCAGCCGGTTACTGGATTATCAGCCGTAAAGTTAATCGCATTACTCTCGTTACCAACTGCCAAAATTCTACCCTGAACAATGAATTTGTAATGTCCGGTAAAATTAATTACTACACCCGGTTCAATAGCCAATGTATTTCCTGTGTCTATCTGGATCTCTCCATTAATATTATAAGGACTGCCGGCAAAATCCCAGGTTCCGTTAACAGATCCGGCTGGTACTTCAGTATCAGCAAAAAGTACAAAAACCAAAGACAATAAAACAATTAATATAGTACTTTTCATTTTATCCTCCTGATAAAATTATGGTTTAATTTTTATTATTTTAATACCTTCGCTGTCAGTTAGATATGCATAACTTCCAGCTATATGTATTGAAAGAGGTTCTGTTATCATCTCCAGGCTGCCAAGAATATAGGCACTGGATGGGTTAGAGCAATCTATAACATGAAATCCTTTTTCGATATCTGATATATATACATAATTATTTTCGGCAAAAACTCCGTTTACAAACCCCCCTGTAGTTAGATTCTTGATTACAAAGGGTGCAGTAATACTGCTGATATCAATTATTTCAAGTCCCTTCTCTCCATTAGAAAGATAGGCAATATTATCGATAACGAAAATATCATTTGCTAATCCCTCCAGGGGCAGATCAGAGATCTGAACCGGATTGTAGGGATCAGTAACATCAATTATAACCAAACCATTATTAAGGCCATTTGCCACATAAGCATACACCGTGCCATTTTCTTCTCGAACAAATATTTTTCGTGCATCACTGAGTGGAATATTTGAGACAGAAGATGGAATGGAAGAAGCAATATACATTATTGTCACTCCGTTACTACCTTCTGCCACATAGGCGAAATCACCTTCTACATAAACGTCTTTGGGTATGCCGACCGTTTCTGTTACATTGGAAATAACAGGTGATTGCATATTCGTGATATCAACTTTCTGAATACCACCTACCGCATTTGCCAGACTTTGAGTTGCTACATAGAGAAAATTCTCTGACACAAATGATGATAAAGTCCTGTCTCCCCATAAATCCTGGTAAGTAGTAATAGGAGAAGGACTGGAAGGATTGCTGCAATCCAGAACAGCCAGACCCTGGTATCCGTCAGACACAAAAGCCGTCCACTCAGGAATATAATAATTTTCTACGGGAAGAAATACCTGCAAAGCAGAACCAGGAGTTGCATAAGAACCAATAAATTCCAGATTCACGAACAATGTATCTATATTGGAATATCCCGAAGAGTTTTGATCTTTAAACGCTTTGATGCGGTATTTTAGAACTCCACATGGTAAGATATTATCATCTACATAAGTAGTTATATTGCTATCAACAATAGTATAATCAGTTTCCCAATCCTGTTCACCTGTCATTTTATCAATAATAAAACCATCTTCCCCATCACTGTTATCCTGCCAGGTCAACCTGATTTTATTTAAATCAGGAATTGTGCTTGATAATCCTGAAGGAGGCAGCAAAGTAGCAAGTTGTTCTTTGCTTAAGTAGTCAGTCACAGATGTGCCAATATAGGCATAAACACGATATGTGATAGTATCAAAGATATTCACGTTGTCGGTTATTTGAGTATTATCAGGTGCTAATAATACATATCCATTTTCCCATTCACCATCATTGACCTTTCTATCTAATATGTAACCCTCTTCACCCTGACAATGATCAAGCCAGCTGATTTCCAGCGTCTCTTGAGAAATCTGATTGATCACCATGTCAGTGGGATAAGTATATTCAGATAAATATGCAACAACCTCAGAATAAGGAGAAACTGTCCCCAGGATTTCATTATAATATCTGACCTTGTAAGCATACACCAAACTGTCGCTTGTGGGTATATAGTCAATTGCTTCATGGACATCGCTTTCAAGGATCATATAGTTTTCTTCCCAGTCAACAGTACCGATTTTTCTGGCAATTTGATAATACAGTGTGTCAGAATCTGCAGGCTCATACATCCAGGTGAGTTTAATACTGAAATTAGTAAGTTTTTCTATGCTCAAACCCACCGGATAATCTTCACCGGTTGGGGAAGTAGTAGAACCACATCCTCCCAGAATAAACAGGGTAAGTAAAACAATTATAATTGAGCAAAACACCAGTTTATAAGATTTCATAATATTACTCTTTAGTACTTCTGATCAGTACCGAATCAATTAACTCCGCTTTAATAATGATCACAAGTTCCTTTTCCGTCACACTATTCATTTCATAACCAAAAAGATATCTTATTCCAAAAACCCACCAGGGCAGATCTTTTAAAATCGGTACACCACCACGTGAGGTGGTTTCATCCTTGTCATATAACCCGCCGATGGTAGTTTCTTCACCATCATACATAGTAATAGAGCTTGTTGCTTTACTCCTGGTAATTTCAGTAGAAACTTCACCGGGAATAGCAGAAGATCTTTCTACCACTATATTCATATTGATCGCTTCATTACCATCTTCATCAGTAATTATCGTGGGAGTAACGTCCAGAATTACACCAGTGGAAAAGAACTGATCAATAGTATTTCCAGCATCATCAACAGATTTGATGGAGAAATCCTTACCAACCTGAATAAATCCTTTTTTCCCGGAATCTACATTAATAGAGGGTTTTGCTAACACCCTGCCATCCTGATTTTCTTCCAGAATTGCCATAAGAGCATCAACAGATATTGTCTGATCTCCAGATTCTGTAGTAGTTGTTCCTCCTATCTGGAATAGATCAGAACCAATGGCAGTGGCACCGTTAAAGCTCAGATTTCCAGAAAAATCAACTGCTCCATCTATAATAGAAGACCAATTGATCCCAATATTTTCTGCCACAGTCTTCTTTATCTCCAAAACTGATGCACTGATCTTCACCTGCCGGTTGTCCAATCTCATTTTTCCTTCACCGGATGTTGCTTCTGCATCGCTGATCATAATTGTACCTGCACGTTCTTCCATCGTTAAATTATGAATCTTACAAATTATCTCAAGTGCATCCTTCCAGTTAATATTTTTTATTGGAATTCCTATAGCAGAATTAGAAGAGGAAAGATTGTAGATCTTTCTCCCTTCAGTTCTGATAGAAATTACTTCAATAGTAGTTAGCGCATCATTGATTGTAGTATTCCTGCTTAATGAGATTGTTTCACTCTTGCTTTCTTGACCGATAAGTTGTAAAGTTATCAGGATTAGAAATATAATCAGAATTCCTGCTTTTTTTGACCTGATCATTGCTTACCTCCACTTCCAATATTGTAAACCCTTTCTTCTTTCTTTCCATTACCCATATCCATCATGAATTTCACAGTTCCATTTTCTTCATCAATTTCGGTCAAAAGTCCATCTTTGACCTCGTCTCCAGAAATAAGAACATGTAATATTCCCTGACTATCACGGAAGATGGCATCATCTCCCCTGACTGCTATCAAACTTAGATTATTTAAATTAATTAACCCAAAATTACGTTCCCTGATCGCTTTTTCTGCTGCAAGTTTCTCTTCCAGCAGTCCACAGGTAAACAATCTTCCTACCTTGTGATTAATACTGATCTTCTTTAATTCAAGATCAACTTTTTGCGGGACTGCATTTTTACTGATTGAATCTACCATGAACGAGTAGTTTATTGTATCTGAGGCAGTGATCTCTGGGGCAGTAATTGCCAGATTATAAACATAATATATGGTTTTTTGCTTCTCAAGATGGGATACAAGCTGATATACTTGATTAAGACTTGCTGATCCTTTTATTAAGTAGGAATTTAATACCATCCCGGCATCTTGTTTCTGCCCGGAATAAGTGAAGTTGAAGATCAGATCATCTTTCATCATCGCAAGGATATTAAGTAAATAATCATAAGTAATGGGAGGATTGTCATACTTAGAAATTGATTTGTCGAATTTATCAACCTGCTCCTTAACCCTTTCTAATTCCTTTTTCAACTCCAGGCTTTGAGCGAACTCTTCACCAATTTTCTGGATTTTTTTATCCAGATCAGTAATACTTAGAGTTATTGCGGTTATCTTCTTTTGATTTTGGTTCCTGTACAATGTGCCTCCTACAAGAACCAGCAGTAAAAGAACAAATACAATCAATGTTATTCTTAAAGCATTATTCATGATAAGCCGCCAATTTTTTTAATAAGATTTCAGCTTTGGAAACCACATCGCTTTGAGGATATTTTTTTGTAAGCAGATTCAGATTGACAATCGCCAGGTATGGTCTCTCAGTCTGTGTGTATATTTGAGCAAGCTGATATAAAGCATAAGGTTCCATCGGACTATCCACTTTCAAAACCTGATCAAACAGGTCTTCAGCTTCTTTGATCTTACCATTTCGATATTTTATTTCACCAATTAAATAACGACAATTTGTCACTAAAGAACTCTCAGGATACTTTTTAATAAATTCCTGGGCATGAAGTATCATATCTTCATGATGATATTGATTGTATTCTTCTGATATTTGTCGATATTTTTCATATATTGGATCCATCTTACGCTTAGTTTTCCTGGGCTTTTGGATGCTTTCATCCTTTACTTTATCTTGATCAGAAACTTCAACAACTTTCGGGGAATTTTTATCACTCCAGCTTTGTACTATTGGCAATGCCGGTAAATAACTGTACCTGATCTCAAAATCCCAGATAGTCCTCGTCTCCCATTCATTTGACATAACGCTTTTTATTGTACCATCAGGGAAACAATCGGATATTTTTACTATATTCTCACGTTTAGTGGTTGATCCCAAAATCGTAAATCCTTCCTGATTACCCTGGATATTTGATAACCAGCTGATAGGATATTTCTCAAATTCCAGAGTTAGCTTTTCCATGATTTGTGACCAGATTGCTTTATTATTATAAAGCGATTTCATTTTTTCAAATTGTGCTGTTAACCGCTGGATCTCATTTTGAATTTCAGGTCCCGGGTCGTGCTCAGATTTTACTTTCTCATATTCAGCCTTTTTGTTCTCAAGCTGAATTTTCAGGGTATTCAATTGGCTTTGCAAATCCAGTATATTATTTGTGAATGAGAAGCTGATCCCTAATAATATGGCTAACATCAAAACACTATGCCAGGAAAATTGAACCATTTTCTGACTTTTAATGATCTTCTTCTCCAGGAAATTTGTCTGGAGCAATTGAGCTGATTTACTGAATAATATCTTGCAGGCAAGTGATATAGGTATCACATAAGCAGCCAGTTCCTCTTCTTGTAACTCCTGTTCTAATTCTTCTGAAAAAAGCAAATTACTGAATTTGAATCTTTCTACCTTGGCAGCAGGGAATGTATTAGCAATGGCTTCCAGCATCCCATCCTGGCAATATTCACC
>JAVCDJ010000261.1 GCA_030765845.1 Candidatus Stygibacter australis | reverse complement strand
TGTTCAGCCGGTTCTCCCTCCAGGGTAACATTTCCATAAGCGACAGTGCTGGTGGGATACACGGTGATATCCCATACAGGTATGGCAAAAAGACCTGCCACCGCCAAAACGGTGATCAACAGCAATATGGAGCGTTTGAGCATCATTCTTTAGCATCCTCCTGCTTCTTTAAATGTTCAGCAAAGAATATCTGGAAATTTTCATAATTGAGCGAGATCACTTTAATCAATGTTTCATTTGTTTTAATATTAGATATTTCCACGTGTAGAAAATCTCCAGCATCCCAGCTATCGAAGCCTGCGCACTGAATTTGCAGGAATACGTCTTTTATCGGAAAGATGACATTACTGTTTTCCAGATCAAGTACCTGTTCAGGCTTGTGTTCCAGCCAGCATGTCACTTCCAGATCTTCTACTGCCGGGACATTACCATCAATGTCACGCAATTCAATATAAACCGGATGTGGGGTTGCTGATCTGCCAGCATACAAACTTAATCCTGCAATGATAATTATCATTATTAGTAAAAATTTCTTCATTTTTCTCTCCCTTTGTATTTTTTATTGCATCCAGTCACATTTCTTCCTGCATTATAAGTCAAGCAAAAAAAAGCCTGAGAGGATACGCATACCGGATGAGCATTAACTTATGCTGGTTTTAAGAAACCGCTTAAACCCCATCACAAAAATCAGGACAACCAGTACAATTACTATCAAATTTACAATTATCAACAGCCAGTTACCCATTTTAATAAAGCTCAGTTCATTTTCCACTGACGCCCAGAAAGTAATCAAACACATGAATAATGCAGGAATAGCGGTAAGCAGCCACCATTTTTTATGCACAGATTTCAGGTAATTAGTTATTACTATCAAAGTAAGAGCAGCCAGAGTTTGATTTACTGCACCAAACAGGGGCCAGAGCTTTAAGGCACCTTTGCCATCGGCACCAGTGGCAAATGCCAGTATTCCTGCCGTTATCACTGCCAAAGCTGTTGTGAAATATCTATTTTGCAAAGCACGGGCAGGAGATTTCTTAAAAAACTCTGAGATCACATATCTTTGAATGCGGGTAGCAGAATCAAGCGATGTTCCGGCAAAAGATGCTACAAATACACCCATAATCGCCAGAGCCCAGCTACGGGGAATGCCTAGTCCGCTGATCATATTTGCAGCTCCCACCACAAAAGCGCTTAATTTTGAGGTCAATCCTGAAGCAGCACTCCAGGAGGCATAATGACTCTGCCAGGCTGCTGCTCCCTTCAGCATTCCCAAATCAGAATTCTGCATACCTAATCCAATCCCTGCTCCCACTGCCACGATCACCAGTATTGCCAGAAAACCCTCCATCAGCATAGAGCCATAACCGACCCAGAGAGCATCTTTCTCCGAGCTGATCTGACGGGAAGTGGTACCACTGGAAACGAGAGAGTGGAATCCACTGATTGCTCCGCAGGCTATGGTAATAAATAAAAATGGAATGAAACTTGGAGCATCAGTAACATGATGATTTACAGCAGGAGCCACCATCTTGAAATCTGGATTAAATGAGACAAATATTGTTCCCAGTACTATTAAGATCATCACAATAAAAAGCTCGTGAGAATTAATATAATCACGTGGCTGTAAGAGCTTATTAACAGGCAGGATTGATGCTATGAAGGCATAAATAAGGAGAATTATTGCCCAGATACCGGTTGCTGGTATAGCTTCACTGCCTGTCAGGGAAATGGGATATTGCACTCCCAATATAATAGTAATATACATTAATATTACGACAATGACTGACCAGAGCGTAAGATTTCCACCTTTTTTATATACAGCATACCCCAGCAGCAGCGCTAAAATCACTTCACTCCATACAGGCATTACACTGGCAGGAAAGAGCATGAATATTATCGCTATCACGAGTGCCAATACGGCAATAAATATCCATAATTCAAGAAATACAATTATAAAGAACAGTATTCGGGCTGTGGGACTGATATATTTACCCGTAACCTCACTGATAGAAACACCACGATTTCGTAACGATATCACCAGAGCTCCCAGATCATGGACAGCACCCATGAATATACTGCCGAAAATGATCCATAGAACCGCTGGCAGCCAACCCCAGATTATCGCTATAGCCGGACCTACGATGGGACCTGTCCCTGCGATGGAAGTATAATGATGACCAAAGATCACACTTTTCCTGGTTGGCATGAAATCTACACCGTCTTCAAATTCCTGAGCGGGTACTCTATTTGATGAAGTTAACCTGAATATCTTCTTTCCCAAAAACCTGCCATACAATCTGTATGCCAAAAGATAACCAACAATTGTGATAACTATAAGTAATAATGGATGCATGCTACCTCCTTATGGCAATGAATTTAAGAGTGTCTGCATATTTTGTCAATTTTTTTAGTTTTAATACCATCCTTGCCACTTCAATCCAGCAACTAAATACTCATTTTTAACTTCATCCCATCTGTCTTGAGCATAATTAGTTTCATATAGGTGAAGATGATCATACAAAGGAATATTTTATTTACAGCTATATTTTTCTATATATAAGAATTTTTTCATATTTTATTTTTTAATTAAATAATACAGCTATTCAATATTAATGATTTTAATTACACGAGCAGAGAAATATCTTATCCTGTGTCATAATTGATGATTCACTATTATTTGTAATTATTATTTGGATATATGTACTATATTACCCAACTATAAAATATCTCTTATCCACTTAATTGTAATATATTTAGGCTTGACATTGAATTTCATTTTTTGGCACTTTGGTTTCGGTATATGGGATCTTAATATGTTAATTACGTCAATGCATTACACAATAATATTATTTTTAAATGTATAGGTTTTATCTAAAAATATATTTTTTCTCAATACTTCAAAAACAGGAGGGTTTATGAAGAAGTTAGTCATTGTGTTATTTGCCATTTGTATTACATTTAGTTTAATGGCAAAAGATCCCGAGGGCCGGTTTGAACGGCGAGATATCAACAGTTCGCCCAGTGGAGCAGTTCCAGAACTCAATCGAGAATTATGGGACCTGCTACTATCATTTGATGTTGATACTCCTACTGGTCAAGTAGGACTTGCAGGAATGGAATGGGATGGTGAATTCTTTTATGTTACCAAGTGGAGCGGTTCAAACCAGCTTTACAAATTTGACTCAGAAGGTAATTACATTGAAGCCATAACTGTGCCATTGACTGGCGCCCGTGATCTCGCTTTTGATGGCGAGTATATGTACGGTTCTGCTGCTACAGGTACTGTTTACTGCTGGGAATCCGCTACAGGCATAGCAGTACCGGAAAACAACATTTCTGTTGGCGGTGCTCTTGTGCGAGCTATTGCTTATGATCCACTGACAGATACGTTCTGGAGTGGCAACTGGGGAGATCCTGTGGTCAACTGGGATCGTGATGGTAATGTTATCAATACTCTGAATTTTGGTACTGATCTTTATGGACTTGCCTTTGATCCTGATGATCCGGCTGGACCCTTTTTGTATGCTTTCCAGCAAACTCCAGGCTGTATATTGCAGAGAATCGATCCTGAAACTGGAGAAATACTGGAATCAACTGATGTAACTGCCCAGGGTGGAACCGGAGCTATTGCTGGTGGTTTATGCTATATGAACGACTGGGATCCCGCTTTGCGTACACTTGGTGCGCTTTTGCAGGGAGCACCGGATTATATCTGCGTGTATGAATTGGGAGAGAATGCACCTATTGATGCTCCTGGAGCTCCAGATATGTTCACAGTCACTCCAGACGCAGGTGGTGCACTTCAGGCAGAATTAGGCTGGATGAACCCAACTATGACAGTTGGTGGAACTACCCTTACTGACCTCGATGAAATGAGAGTCTATCGTAATGATGTAATAGTACATACTATTACTGATCCAGTAATCGGTGGAGTAGTAAACTGGATAGACAATCCCCCTGCTGCAGGATTTTATAATTATACCGTAGTGGGATTTAATGATGCCGGAGAAGGCGTTCCTGCCAGTGCAGGAGCTTATATTGGTGAAGATGTACCGGCTGCAGTAACAGGTATCACTCTTGCCGGTGTCGACGGAGACGCAGTATTAGGCTGGACAAATCCTACTATGGGACTTCATGGTGGACCTTTTAATGAACCAATTCTGGGATATCATATTGTAAGAACAGATGGTGCACCATTTGAAGTTGCAGGATTGCAAACAACCTGGACAGATGATACAATTCCAGGAGACGGTATGTATGGCTATTCTATCACTCCTTATAATTCAGTAGGAGATGGTGGACCAGCTAATAGTGACATGGCTTGGATTGGCAACAGTCAGGCAGCCATGTTCGGAGATCCCAATACCACTACTGCTCATTATTATACACCAATAGATTTCTGGTATAAGAATTCACTTTCAGAAACAATTTATTATGCTGAGGAATTTGCTGCCCAGGGTTTTGGCGGTGGAGCAATAACAGCGATCATGTACTATAATAACTTTGTAGATAATCTTACTAACCCATCTTTCGAGAAACAACCGCTAAGTCATTGAAAAACAACAAACCGGTTTTAAATTTGGGTACTACAAATG